>CAZREZ010000303.1:0-4158 GCA_964599115.1 uncultured Bacteroidales bacterium | reverse complement strand
TATTGTGCTGCACAAATCTGCGTTGCTGATATGGATAATGACGGAGATATTGATGTTGTCGGATCGGCAGAAATGCATAATAAAATAGCCTGGTGGGAAAACGATGGTCAACAAAGTTTTACCAAACATCCTGTTTCCGGATATTTCGAGGGGGCAAGCGGAGTGTATGCCGTTGATATGGATTATGATGAAGATATTGATGTTATTGGTTCTGCACGCTTTGGTAATAAAATTAGCTACTGGAAAAATGGTTTGGGTACTGATATTGATACTCCTTTTCAAAATGATGGGGTTGAAAGTTTGTTTCAAGTCTTCCCGAATCCTGCTAATAATGAAATCACAATTCTTCTTAAGGACTATTCAAGTGAAAATGTGACGTTGTCTATATATAATTCATTTGGAAAGCTTATTAAAGATGAATGTTCGATAAATCAAAAGGAAACGAATATTAACATAAGTCAATTTCCTGCAGGAATATACTTTCTTCAGGTAGAGATAGGTGATAAAATCCTTTTCGACAAGGTAATTAAGTTGTAAAAGCTTAGAAGATATCACGAGTTGGGCAATATAATTATAAATATAAAGACACAGAGTTATGAATACACATGTAAAGCTAACATTAGTTTCAATACTAATACTATTGTCATTTGGTACTTATGCGCAAATTCCTAACAGTATTTATTACAACAGATTATTTTATGTATGTAAAGCATGGGGGCATGTAAAATATTATCATACAGAAACAGCAAACGGAAGTGTTAATTGGGATGATGAATTATTAGAATCTATGAGCGGCATTAAAAATGCTGCTGACAATATTTCATTTAACGATTCTTTATTGTTAATGTTAAACAATGCAGGTGAAATGGGAATAATTTCCGACACATTACCAAATATTCCTGACAGTTTAAATAACAATAGTGATTATTCATGGATTCAGAATCCCATATTTTCTGATTCGGTAAAAGCAATACTTGATACAATCAGAAGCAGGTTCAGGCCACAAAGCAATGTTTATATTGGAGGGTACCCTAATTTTAATGCAGATAATTTATACTATACAGGCCCGAATTTTCCGGATGAAGGTAAAAGAATTTTATCACTGTTCAGATATTGGAATATTATAAATTATTTTTATCCGTATAAATATATTACGGATCAAAACTGGGACACTACTTTGGTTGAATTTATACCCCAAATTGTAGAGGCCCCAGATGCATTATCCTACAATCTGGCATTTAAGAGATTAACTATGAGGATAAATGATTCCCATGCATTTTTTTATAGCCCGACCTATTGGAGCTGGTTAGGGAACAGCTATCCTCCCTTCCTTATAAGATTTATTGAAAATGAAACGGTAATCACCAAGGTATTACCGCAAATAACAGAAGTTACTATTGGGGATATTATTAAAGAGATAGACGGGGAGAATATTTATTATTTAAGAGATAGTTTAAGAGATTACGCTCATGGCTCAAATGATGTATCGATTGATAGGCAAATAAACAATATGATATTACAGGGAGCTTATGGGAGTTTTTCAATAACTGTGGATGATGGCAATATCATACATACTGAATCTTTAAGCAGGAACAGCACAAATTTAGGTCAATTATATAATGAAACAGGCCCGATTTGGAAAGATACTGTTGTTAACGGAAATTGTACTTTTGGAATTGTCGATATGGGAAGACTTGAAACATCTGATATCAGTGATATGTTTGACGATTTATGGGATGCTGATGCTATTATTTTTGACTTAAGGAATTATCCCAATGAGACGCTTTGGCATATAGTTAACTATTTGTATACAACATCTATTCATATTGCTAATTTTACTATTCCTGATATCACCTATCCAGGTAGGTTATATTGGCATCAAGAGGTCATAGGCTCTGGAACATCAAATCCATATTCAGGAAATTTAATAACATTATTTGATGAAAGAACCATAAGTCAGGCAGAATATACATGTATGGGCCTGGAACAGTTTCCGGGTGCAATTAAAATAGGAAGTACAACTGCTGCTGCAGACGGGAATGTTGCAATAATATATTTGCCTGGAAACATTAACACAAATGCTACATTTCTAGGGGCTTATTATCCTGATTATGCACCAACTCAAAGAGTTGGGATAATTCCTGATTTTGAAGTTTATCCTACGATATTTGGAATCAGGGCAGGAGAAGACGAAGTCTTGGATTTTGCCTTAAATTGCAATTTTGTTGACATTAAAGAAACTGAAACCGCTGAAAATATAAAAATCTATCCGAATCCTGCAAAAGACGAAATAAGATATGACTTTGCAAATGATGATCCTTTTTTAATTGAATTATATGACATGCAAGGTCGCAAACTTAAAATAATAAATGTTAATTCATCTTCTGGAAGACTTGATATTTCAGAATTAAACAAAGGTGTATATCTGTTAAAATTTTACAATTGTAAAAGTATAGTGTCTAAATTAATTGTAAAACAATAAAGTTACAATGCCCAATAAAACATATATAGCATTAGATAGATCAACGAGACGTTGGTGGTTTTTTGCAAGTCTTATATTGGTTCAATTTTTAATTCCCCCATTTGCCTATAAAAACTTTGAATTAAGTGCGTGGGGAGACATAACCGGATATGTTTTGAAACATGCATTAATTTTAAAGTTAGACGATGTTTACTGGATTTTTCAATCACTCACTTTTATTTCGATACTACTTCTTTTTTTATTCAGAAACAGAATAAGAATGATTTTCACACTCTTTGTAGGCTTTATCTATATAATGTGTGCAGTTTTTCAAAGTATTGCTACCGGATCTAAATATGAATTTAGCATTATTCTTATTAATCTGCTTATGTTTCTGATGGTCGCCGGAGTATGGATTTGGGAAGCTTTTTATCAAAAGAATAACTTCTCGCTAATAAATATCACTTTATGGCGAATCGTATTAATACTATTGGCTTTGTTCGCCTTTTGGAGACCGGAGACTGCAACCAACTGGAATCCTGTTAATATATTTTCTTCAAATTCAGCAATTTCGTTCTGTTCAATAACGCCTGTATATATTGCCATTCTACTTTTATTTTATCCGGAAATTAATCTGGTGGTTTTACGAATCACATCATCTGTTGGTTTAATAATCGCAATTTACAATACTGTACTTAAGCTCCTTCTTGGTAATTCAAATACATATTGGTCTGGGGTTCTTCATTTACCCTTACTTATATTGTCTGTTATAGGGATAATTCTTTCATTAAAGAGGATTAACAAAAAGATAAAAGAACGAGAGTTGTTACAAAACTGAATAATTACACCTTACAAAATGTATGATAATATTAGAAATGGAAGGAAATCTATCGGTTACACTCAACCTAAATTTTCTTGTAACTTAACTGGAAAAGATCCGCAATCGACAGCCAATCGATTTTCTTTAGAAAACTTATCAGGCAGGAACAATAAAATATTACATATGAAAACAATTGTTATTATATTCGGAATATTCATTTTCACAGGTACTACAATTGCACAGGAAAACATAGCTGTGAAGTCTGATATTATTTTTGCTGAAGGTCCATACCTTGGTCAGAAATCTCCCGGAACAACTCCAGAATTATTCGCTCCGGGTATTATTTGTACAGGAATGGATGATCGGGATATTGCCATTTCACATGATGGCAGGGAGATTTTTTATGGTGTTTTAGAAAAACCACATTATGTTCTTATATGGCTTAAAGAAATAAATGAAACGTGGACATCGCATGAAATAGCACCCTTCTCAGGCTATTATAATGATTATGAACCCCAGTTTTCGCCAGATGGCAATCGTCTTTATTTTTGCTCTGACCGCCCATTGGAAGGAAAAGGCGATCCAAAAGATTCTGATATCTGGTTTGTGGAAAGGGTTGAAGATGGTTGGAGTGAGGCTGAAAATATAGGACCACCAATTAACACGGAAAAAAATGAATATTATCCGTCTGTCACAAAAACCGGCACAATGTATTTCACTTCTTATGACATGAAAATTTGCCGGTCTGAATTAACAAATGGTTTTTATGGCGAGCCGGAAGTTCTTTCAGACTCAATAAATACCCGTGGTGAATATAATGCCTTTGTTGACCCTGATGAACGTTACCTTATTTACACCTCACACAGCTGGGGACACG
>CAZREZ010000302.1:0-4204 GCA_964599115.1 uncultured Bacteroidales bacterium | reverse complement strand
ATGGTGCTTATTGGTTTTTGCAATCGGATTTGTTTTAACAGCTGAAATTTTTAATACAACAATTGAGTATTTTGTTGATTTTGTTTCACCCGAATTTAATAAAAAGGCAGGACTGATAAAAGATCTGGCAGCAGGCGGTGTTTTAATTTCTGCAATAACTGCTGCTATTATCGGAATAATAATTTTTTTACCTAAAATAACATTTGTTTTTTAAAACCAGTGTTTTTATGATCTTAATTATTGATAGCGGTTCTTCAAAGGCCGATTGGATTTTAATAGAAGATAAATTAAAATTCAAGCAAATACAGACAGAAGGTTTTAATCCATATTACTTTAATTTTAACGAATTAAAAATAATACTGAAAAAACATATTACTCCAAATATAAATCCTGAAAGTGTTGATAAAATATTTTTTTACGGAGCCGGTTGTTCCACCGAAAACAAACGTAATATTATCAACAATGTTCTAAGTAATGTTTTCACTAATACAAAAATCAATATTAATCATGACCTCTTAGGTGCTGCCAGGGCATTGTTTGGAAGAAGTGAAGGAATAGCCTGTATTCTCGGAACAGGTTCAAATTCTTGTTATTATAATGGTAATAAGATTGTTGAAAATGTTCCTTCATTAGGTTACTTATTTGGAGATGAAGGCAGTGGTGCTTATATGGGTAAAATATTTCTTACAAATTACTTAAAAAATAAAATTCCTGAAAATTTAAAACTGAAGTTTGATAAAAAATATAAACTTTCGCTGGAGCAAATCCTTGATAATGTTTATAATTATTCAAAACCAAACAGGTTTATTTCATTATTTAGTAAATTTTTTTCTGAAAATATTTCGGATCAGTATATTAGAAATTTAGTTAAAGATTCATTCATGGAATTTTTTTCAGAACAGGTATGTAAATATTCAAAATATTCGCAAGTACCGGTTAGTTTTATTGGCACCGTGGCATTTATATATGAAAATTTATTAAGAGAAGCAGCACAGGAAAAAGGAATATCAATTCAATCAATTGATAGGAATCCTGTAAATGGATTAATTAAATTTCATATATCTGAATAAATATTTAATATCTTTAATATTTCGCAGCCAAACGTAAGGCTTCACCTTCGCCTTTATTTCATCTACTTCAACCATTTATCAAGCCAATTAAAGAAAGTCCTTTGCCAGAGTATTCCGTTTTGTGGTTTCAGCACCCAGTGGTTTTCGTCAGGGAAATACAGAAACTCGGCAGGGACATCCTTTAATATTGCAGCATTAAAAGCAGTCATACCCTGTGTAAATACCACCCTATAATCCAATTCACTATGAATAATGAGAATCGGAGTATCCCAATTTTTTACATATTTATGTGGTGAGTGGGTATAAGTTTCCTGTGCAACTTTGTTATTTTCTTCCCAGAACGGACCACCTTTGTCCCAGTTTTCGAACCACATTTCTTCTGTTTCTAAGTATTGTGCTTCTTCATTGAAAATACCATCGTGGGCAATAAATGCTTTAAATCTGCTTTCGTGATTTCCTGCAAGATAAAATACTGCATATCCGCCTGCACTTGCTCCAATGGCACCAAGGCGGTTTTCATCAATAAATGGTTCTTTTGCTAACTTATCAATAGCAGTCAGGTAGTCCTGCATACTTTTCCCATGATAGTCGCCACTGATCTGCTCCTGCCATGCTTGTCCGAAGCCGGAAACCCCTCTTCTGGCCGGTGCCACAATAATATAATCATTGGCAGCCATGATCTGATAATTCCATCGAAAATGGAAACTCTGGCTGAGTGGCCCTTGAGGCCCACCCTTACAATAAAGTATTGCAGGATATTTTTTGTTTTTGTCGAAGTGGGGAGGATAAATCACAAATACCTGCATATCTTTGTTATCGTGTGTTTTTATCCAGCGTTCTTCAACCTGTCCCATAGTGAGTTGATTAAGAAGGTCTTTGTTTGTAAATGTGATTTGCTGTGCCGAACCATCCTCTTTGTTTACAGCAAATAATTCATATGGCAGCGACATGGTTTGTTTTACTGCAATTAGTTTGCCATCTGCAATTGTAACACTTCTGTAATCATGTAAACCTTCTGTTATTTGATTGATTTTTCCCGTGTTAAGGTTGAATTTATAAATCTGGAAAGCCCCGTGCCAATTGCTTGTAAAATAAATGTCTTTGCTGTCTTTCGACCAGGTAATACTTCCGGCATTCTGGTCAAAATTTTCTGTTGCATAAGTAAGGTCGCCTGTTTTTAGGTTCATAATATACAAACGGTTTTTGTCTGACTCGTAACCTTCCCTTTCCATGCTTTCCCAAGCCATGTAATTTCCATTGGGAGAGAAAACCGGAGCAACATCAAAGCCCATCATTCCTTTGGTCATGTTGGTTGTTTTGCCTGTTTCCAGGTCATAGAAATAGATTTCCGAATTGGTAGAAAGGGTAGCTGCCTTGCCGTAAAGTTTTTTACAAGTGTATGCAATTACTTTGCTGTCAGCACTCCAGCTAACCTGCTCAATACCGCCGAAAGGTTTCAGGGGTGCCTGGTATGATTCGCCTTCCATAAGGTCTTTATCATTAAATACCTTTTTACCATCATAATCGGCAACAAAAACATGACTGTAAGAGTCCACCCATTCATCCCAGTGCCTGTACATGGCATCATCCATTAGGCGGCCGGTAGCCTTTGGCAGTCCCTTATATAAATCTTTGAATTTGTTTTCCAGGATAACTTCTTTTGTGTAAACAATTTTTGTCTGGTCAGGGGCATATTTGAAGCCTGTAATTCCTTCTTCAATATCGGATATTTGTGTTCGGTCATTGCCGTCCGGATTCATTTCCCAGAGTTGATATGATCCGCTCTCTGAGGTTATGAAGCCAATCTTTTTTCCGTCAGGTCTCCAAACAGCATTGTACTCACTTTTTCGTGATTTTGTGAGTTGTTTGAAGTTCTCACCATTAACATCAACTGCATACAGGTCGCGGTTACCCTTATTCTGTTCAATGGAATAATAGGATACGCCATACAATACTGTTTTACCATCAGGTGAAACTTGTGGATCGCTGAGTCTTCCGAATGACCATAAGACTTCAGGTGTCATTAAATCGCTTTTTAATAATAAGTCTTTTTTCCCGATGATGGGAGCAGAATCAATATCTTTGCTTTTTCCTCCGTCCGGAGAACATGCATTGAATAAAATTACTGCTGTTGCTAATAAGATAAATAAGATTTTTTTCATAACTATGAATTTTAGGATTTTAATTTGTTTGCTAAATTCTAAAAAAAACGGATAAAAGAGTTATTTTATTTGATTTTTTTCATAATAATTCAAAATTAACCTCTAATTCTTCACAAACTTCTTTCAATTCCTCTAAAACTTTATCAAGAACCGGTATTCCATCTTTTTTCAATTTTTCTTCCATTTCTCTTTCGGGTTCTCCGGGAACATAAACTCTTTCCTGTCCTTTTGCAGGTTTGGCATTTTTAAATGTTTGTATCCATTTATCTATATGTTTTTTAAATTCATCAGCAGGCTGAAATGCGTCAATTCTTATTGCACCGAAAAAATGTCCTGTGCCTTTGCCAGGTAAATTATCTTTAACAGGTAAAAAACTAACCGAAGGTGGAACAAAAGGTCCGTAGTTTGCACCGGAAAGAACGCCCGAGAATATATCAACAATTGCCCCTAAGCAATAACCTTTGTGGCTTCCATGAAGTCTGTCGCCTCCCAAAGGAAGAATTGCACCACCTTCGGTTAAAATATTAGGATCAGTGCTTGCTTGTCCATCTTTATCCTGAACATAGCCAACAGGAGCATTCTCGCCTTTTTTGTGCATTAATGCTAATTTTCCTCGTGCAATCGGTGTAGTGGCAAAATCAGCAATAAAAGGATTTTCTTTCCCTGCGGGAATTGCAACAGCAATAGGATTGGTTCCCAACAATCTGTCAACAGAAAATGTTGGAGCAACAAAAGGATTTGCATCATCTGGAATCCCAGATCGATCAGACCCGTCGGCGGCTGGACGCATTGACGCGTGAAATGGAAGCTTTCACAGGCGAACGGAAAAAGCTGCTGGCCGAACAGGAGAAATTCACTGCCGAGCGTAAAATTTCCGTTGAACGCCAGCAGCAGTTGGAACGCGAACTTACCGGTTTGCAGGAAACGCTTGATGGTTTGGCCGAGGATCGCGATCAAGCGGCGGCCCACGCC
>CAZREZ010000301.1:0-4228 GCA_964599115.1 uncultured Bacteroidales bacterium | reverse complement strand
TACTACCATTTCTCAATCTAATTGGGAAATTGTTAATGTTCCGGATAGTATCAGTCCTGGTGCAATTTATTTTAATACTAATGATATTTATCTTGCAACAAATAAGGGTGTTTATTATTCAAATGATAATTGTGAAAATTGGGTTTTTATGGGTTTAGAATACTACCCAATCTGGTCTCTTCTTATAACTTCTGATAATACGCTATTAGCAGGAGCCAATGAAAATATTTTCAAGTATTTAGGTAATAATGAATGGCAGTTATTATTTATAAATGGGAATGTTTCAAACGTAATATGCTTATATGAGTCGGATAGTGGTTATTTATTTGATGGTACATGGGAAGGAATATACAGGTCAACTGATTACGGTGAGACATGGATACAAGTTTTAGACTTAATTAATTCGGAAATAATTAAGGATATATCCGGTAACAGCCAGGGCATACTATTTGCCGGATCAACCTGTTATGCCGGAGGAGAATTTCCGGGCGGAGTTTACCGCTCTGAAGATGGTGGTGAAAATTGGGAACTTGTTGGTCTTGATTACCATTTTGTTTCATCACTTGTAATAAATTTAAATGACGAAATATTTGTTGGTACACGGGGGCATTTTCAAACTGGTGGTGGACGGGTATTTAAATCACTTGATAATCTTGGTAATTCATGGGAAGTTAAATATGAAAATAACTTAATATCTTCTATGTCAATAAATTCTTATAATACTGTTTCCATTGGCTGTGCTATGGATGGTTATCCGGGAGGTGTTTATTGTACTTACGATAACGGTGATTCCTGGATTGATATTAGTGATGACTTGCCATCAAGAAACATTAATAAAGTAGCATTCAGCCCTGATAATTATTTGTATTCAATTACTTATTGGGATTGGGATTTATACAGAACAATAGATCCTATTACTAAAATCAGCAGTTATTTGTATGATCAGAAAAAGGATATTACTTTTTATCCCAATCCTGCAAAAGATATTATTTATATAGAATCAATAGTAGAAAGCCATTCGGGTAAATATGATATATATATTACTGATATTTCAGGACGAATAGTAAAGTTACTACATCCGGTTATTGATAATAAAACTTTTGAATTAGATATTAGTGATCTTAATTCTGCTATGTATTTTGTACATTTATTATATAATAACAAACAAACATCGTTTAAATTCATTAAATATTAACCTTTAAACCTAACGCTTATGAAAAACAAAATTATTATTTTAAGCATATTCCTTAGCTTTGGTATTTTAAGTAGTAATGCCCAGTTAGTCAACATGAATCCTGATCCGAATGGAGATCCTTGGTGGACTGGTGGCGTTCCTTTATTAACTCCTGAAATGCAACAGGAGATAGATCAGATACCAGTTATGGTTTTACAGTCAACACTTAATCCACCAGCTGTTGTTGATAACTCACAGCACCCATATATGAGGGATATTTTTAATCAAGAACATGGATGTTGTGCCCAGGCTTCAGGTGTGGGTTATGTTTTTACTTATGAAATTAATTGGAAAAGGAATTTACCAGCAAACATAGCTGATAACCAATATCCTACACATTTTACTTATAACTTTTTAAACGATGGTGATCCGGAAGGTGGTTCTCTTGTTTACCATGGTTGGGATATTATAAAAGAAAATGGATGTCCGAGTGTTGCTACATACGGAGGCATGTGTGTTAATAACGACTCTACATATTGGATGACAGGATATGAAAAATATCATTCTGCATTATTTAACACTATAGATTTTGATGAAACAATAAATTTTGAAGATGATCCGGAATTAGGATTAGATTTATTGAAGCAATGGATTTATGATCATAATGCTGAAGAAGCGTATGGTGGACTGGCAAGCTTTGCGACTAATATGCAGGCATGTAATTATGCTACGATTCCTCCGGGTTTACCTGAAGAAAATAAACACTTGGTTAAGGAGTGGTCAAATCCAATAGATGATGATCATCAGCTTACTTTTGTTGGTTATAATGATGATATTCATTTTGATTATAATAATGATGGTTTATATACTGATACTATTGATATAAATAACGATGGAGTTATTGATATGCAGGATTGGGAATGGGGTGCATTGAAAGTTGCTAATAGTTGGGATGTGACATATTATGATAGTGGATATGTGTATTGGCCATACAAACTATTAGCACAACCTGAAGTCATAAGTGGATATGTAGCTCATGTTGTACATGTATTAGAAGATTATGAACCTGAAGTTACAATAAAAATAAAAATGGCTCATCCTGTTCGAAGTAAATTAAGGATTGGAGTTGACTTTGGGCAGGATGCAAACCAAGAACCACCATATATTGTTGATAATTTTTATTATGCTTTAATTTTAAATGGAGGAGATTTCCCATTGTTAGGAGATGATAACAATGATCCTTTGGAAATAGAATTGGATTATAATTATTTTTACTCAAATGAAGATGTTGGAAAATTATTTTTAGAGGTTTATGAAAAAACCTTTAATCCTCCTTTAGATGGTTACTTATTTCGATATTCATTAATGGATTATAGATGGGATGAAACATTTGAATTGATTTCAGGGTATATGTATGAACCGATAAATAACCATTATAATAGGTTCTCAATAGATTACGATTTAATTCCTTTTATTATTGATAATGACCTTTTATTATATAGCAACATGGTAAGTCGTTTTGAACCAACCGTATCAAATAATTCAGTACTTACAATACAGGATCATGTTGAAGTAGATTTCTATAACAGTAATCTAATTATTAATGAAGGTTCTACATTGGTTATTGAAGATAACGCAATTCTTACAGGTAAAAGGGGAGTTAGCAGAATAGACATAAATGGGAATTTGCAATTGGGTAATAATGTAACATTTAAGGCAGAAGGCGATGCTACATTTTATATTTATTTTGCAAAAGAAAATGAAACATATTGTCTGAACGGGGCAGAATTTGATAAATCAGGTATTAAGGGCTATTGCCAGGAACTTATTGTTGATGGCTGTACTTTCCAATCTTCAATAATTGATTATGAACGTTTGGACTTAGAGGTAAAAAATTCGGAATTTAATAATTCAACTATCACGGTATCACGCCCTTTAAATGCCGGTTCAATGCTTTATATTCACGAATGTGATTTTAATAATAACAGTCTATCCGAAGATGAAACAGTTATTACAATTGAAAATTATGCCGGCTTTTTAATTGATAATAACAACATAACATACAACCGGAAAAATGGAATTGACCTTTATTATGCCGGTCGCTCATCATCAACAACACATACAATACAAAACAACAGTATTGAATTTAGCGGAATTATTCAGGATAAAAATAAAGGTATAAATATGTATTTCAGCAATGTGGATATAGAAAACAATTTAATAGCCAATAATTCTTATGGCATTGTGGGATTTCAAAAGAGCAATATCAGTGTGATGGGCGATTCGCTTGCACAAATTGATGATTCGACACAAAGAATTATTCATAACATTAAAAACCAGTGTTTTTTCTCATTTTCAAGTTTCCCTAATGATATCAGGTATAATGTTATAACAGATTCAACAAGCAGTGAAAACGCATTGATAAGGACAGTAAATTATGATATTTATATTGAACACCCGAATGATACCATTGCAAGTCCCGAACATACCGATCGCTATGATGTACGTTTGAATTGCTGGCGCGATGATAATGATTCGTTACGTCTTATCCCTGTTGGGTCTTATATGATCGCTCCACGTTGGTGCCCCGGAGATTTTCATGGAAAGGGTACAACTGAATCACGTGAAATGTATTATGAAGCAAAAGCAAATATAAATTCGCAAAATTACCCGGCAGCAGAAAACAACCTGAAACAGATTATTGCAGATTATCCGGGAAATGAAATGGCAGTAGTAGCATTGAAAGAGCTATTTTCGCTTGAAACGGTAAACAATAACAATTATAATAATCTAAAATTATATTATGATAGTATTTATATAACCCAAACAGACAGCACCCTGAAAAAAACCTCAAAATGGTTATCAGTACATTGCGAAATTATTTTAGAAAATTATCAGTATGCCATTAATAGTCTTGACAGTATTATCGCCACACCCGAAACAAAAGCAGATTCAATATTTGCTATTATTGATCTGGGCTATGTTTTCACACAGATGAATTCAGATACAAATTCAAGAGCAACATTAGTTACAAACTATCCGGATCAGATACCT
>CAZREZ010000300.1:0-4242 GCA_964599115.1 uncultured Bacteroidales bacterium | reverse complement strand
ACAAAAATACACATATGCAAAAATACCTTAATTAATTTTATTATAATATGTTGTTTTTTTATTAGTAAAATAATTTATCTTTGCTTGGTTTTTTTATCACAATTAATAACTAAAATATACTATTATGAAAAAACATAATTTTTATGCAGGACCATCTATCCTGTCACAATACACGATTGAAAATACTGCAAAAGCTCTTTATAATTTTGCAGATATGGATTTATCGTTAATGGAAATATCGCACCGTAGCAAGCAATTTGTTGCTGTTATGGATGAAGCTGTCTCATTGTTTAAAGAACTCTTAAAAATCCCTGAAGGTTATTCGGTATTGTTTTTAGGAGGCGGTGCAAGCACCCAGTTTGCAATGGTTCCATATAATTTATTTATTAAAAAAGCTGCCTATTTAAATACGGGTGCATGGGCAAAAAAAGCTATTAAAGAGGCAAAAATATTTGGAGAGATTGATGTTGTTGCTTCTTCGGAAGATAAGAATTTTGCTTACATTCCTAAAGATTATATTGTTCCTGATGATGCTGATTATTTTCACATCACAACCAATAATACTATTTACGGAACTGAAATAAAAAAAGATTTGGATGTTAATGTTCCTTTAGTTGCTGATATGTCATCTGATATTTTCAGCCGGCCCGTTGATGTTTCCAAATATAATGTTATTTACGGTGGTGCTCAAAAGAACTTAGCTCCTGCCGGACTTACATTTGTTATTGTTAAAAATGATGCTTTAGGAAAAGTTGACCATCCCATGCTTACAATGCTAGATTACAGAACTCACATTGATAAAGAGTCAATGTTCAACACACCTCCTTGTGTTCCGGTTTTTGCAGCACTTCAAACATTAAAATGGCTAAAAAATATGGGTGGTATTGAAGAAATGTATAAAATCAATGTTAAAAAAGCAGGAATGCTTTATGACGAAATTGACAGAAGCCCTATTTTTAAAGGAACTGTTTTGTATAAAGAAGACCGCTCATTAATGAATATTTGTTTCGTTATGAACGACGGATATGAAAAATACGAAAAAGAATTCTTTGATTTTGCTTCTGAAAGAGGAATGATAGGAATTAAAGGACACCGCTCTGTAGGTGGCTTCAGAGCTTCTACTTACAATGCTCTTCCAGTTAAAAGCGTTGAAGCTCTTATTAGTGTTATGCAGGATTTTGAAAAAATAATTTAAAAATTTATTATTATGACTAAAGTTTTAATAGCAACCGTTAAGCCGTTTGCACCTGCAGCGGTTAACGAGATAAAAGAAATCTTTGATAAAGCAGGATATGAAACTATCCTTCTTGAAAAGTATCCGGAACAGTCGGATTTTGTTAAAGCAGTTGAAGATGTTGACGCTTTAATTATCAGAAGTGATAAAGCTACAAAAGAAGTTATTGATTCGGGAAAGAACCTTAAAATTATTGTAAGAGCAGGTGCCGGGTATGATAATATTGATCTTGAAGCAGCTACCGGCAAAGGAGTTGTTGCAATGAACACACCTGGACAAAATTCAAATGCAGTTGCCGAACTGGCACTCGGAATGATGGTTTACCTTGCAAGAAACCAATTTAACGGCACTGCAGGTACTGAACTTCGTGGGAAAAAACTCGGTATTCACGCCTATGGAAATGTCGGAAAATATGTTGCTAAGATAGCAAAAGGCTTTGGAATGGAAATTTATGCTTATGATCCGTTCATACCAAAAGAAACTATTGAAAAAGATGGTGTGAAAGTTTTGGATTCGGCTGAGGAACTTTATAAAACCTGTCAGTATGTTTCAGTAAATATCCCCGCAAATGAAAAGACAAAAAACTCAATTAACTATAAACTTCTTTCATTAATGCCAAAAGGTGCTACACTTGTCAACACTGCAAGAAAAGAGGTTGTTTGTGAAGAAAGCTTATTAAGAATATTTGCTGATAGAAACGACTTCAAGTATATCTCTGACATTGCTCCGGATTGCAAAGATGAGATTGCCGGAAAATTCGAAGGAA
Organism: uncultured Bacteroidales bacterium; assembly: GCA_964599115.1. Lineage (GTDB taxonomy): Bacteria > Bacteroidota > Bacteroidia > Bacteroidales > JADFUO01 > JADFUO01. Next base: position 2,242 of record CAZREZ010000300.1, on the reverse strand, counting down.
GATTTTTCTTTACACCAAAAAAAATGGGTGCTCAAACATCTGAAGCTAATATAAATGCAGGTATTGCAGCAGCTACACAAATCATCAATTATCTTGAAAAAGGTGATAAAACTTATCAGGTAAATTAATCAAATATTTAACTAATTAAAATAACTACTAATATGGAAAATGGATTTGAGAATGAAAAAACATTTACTTTCTTCAGGTTTGAAGATTTGAGAATATATCAGAAAGCACTTGATTATATCAATTGGGTTTATGAAGCAACAAAATTATTTCCCGAACAAGAGAACAACGATTTGGCTTCAAGGTTTAATTATGCATCCAGAAATATTGCTCTGAACATTGCCGAAGGTTCTGCAAGAAATAAAAGTCAGTTTGTTTATTATCTGAAAATGGCAAAAAGTTCAGTTAGAGAATGTCTTGTTTATACAACTATTTCACATAATCTGAATTATATTACAGATATTATGACAGATGAATCAAGAAATACTTTAATGGAAATGACAAAAATGATTGGTGCTCTTATTTCATCTTTACAAAGAAATAATTATAACAAAACATCTTCAAATAATTCTACAAATAATTCTACAAATGAAGAAAAAGTAGAAGCAAATTCTTACTAATTATGGCAATTTTAAAATCATTTAAAGGAATACGACCAATAAAAGAAAAAGCACCTTCAATGGCTTCACGTCCGTATGACGTTTTAAATAAAGAAGAAGCCCGGATAGAATCAGCTTATAACAAATATTCATATCTTCATGTTGTGAAACCTGAGATTGATTTACCTGATGATATTGATCCGCACAGTAAAGCAGTTTATGATAAAGGAAAAGAGAATTTTTTCAAACTGATAAACGATAAAATTCTGGTTCAGGATGATAAGGATTACCTGTATATTTATGCCCAGACAATGAACGGAAAAACGCAATACGGCATTGTTGGTTGTGCAGGTGTTGAGGATTACATGAAAAATGTAATAAAAAAACATGAGCTAACCCGTCCTGATAAAGAAGAAGACCGCATGAACCACATACGAACAAGCGGCATGAATTACGAGCCGGTTTTCTTTGCTTACCCTGCAGTAAAGGAAATTGATGATATTGTAGCTGAAGTTATAATGAATAAACCTGAATATGATTTTACTACTGAGGATGGTTTCGGACATCATTTCTGGGTTATTCGCGATCAGGATAAAATTGACAGGATAATTGAACTGTTCAAAGCTTTGCCTGCTACTTATGTTGCTGATGGCCATCATAGAACTGCTGCTTCTGCTTTGGTAGGAAATGAACGTAAAAAAAATAACCCGAATCATAAAGGTGATGAGGAATATAACTTTTTTCTTGCAGTTCATTTCCCTGATAATCAATTAACAATTATTGATTACAATCGTGTAGTTAAGGACCTTAATGGAAATACATCTGAAGAATTTATTGAAAAGCTTAAAAAAGGATTTATTGTTGAAGATAAAGGAACTGAAATATTCAAAGCCGACCATTTACATAACTTCTCAATGTACCTTGACGGAAAATGGTATTCATTAACTGCAAAAGATGGTACTTACGATGATACCGACCCCATTGGTGTGCTTGATGTTACTATTTTGACAAAACAGATTTTAGACCCAATACTTGACATAAAAGACCTGAGACGCTCCAAGCGAATTGATTTTGTCGGAGGTATTCGGGGTTTGGGTGAATTAAAGAAAAGAGTTGACAGCGGAGAAATGAAAGTGGCTTTTGCTCTTTATCCTGTATCAATGAAACAATTAATAAATATTGCCGATACAGGCAACATTATGCCTCCAAAAACCACATGGTTTGAACCAAAATTGAGGAGTGGATTAATTGTTCATTCATTGGATTGATACTTGATTTTGAAAATTAAAGGGATCCGAACCTTTTGAGGACTAATTCAACCTGATTGGATTGGTTTGGTTCGGAACCCTTATTTTAAGTGTGAACTTCGGAAAGATAATAAACCATTAAATAGTAAGACATATTTATTAACCTCTTCATTAATTAGTTCCTGAATTTTCGAAAAAGTTCCTGTTTTTTATTAATTTATTTTCATTCTAAATAACACACCTCTCCTGCCTATTGTAAATCAACCAAATAAAAGAATTAGGAAAATTTAAACCTTAAAAAATCAATATGGATATTTACTTTTTTTTGAAATCAGAGATAGTAATTAAATTAATTTAGATAAGGCATGATTAATGTAATTCACTGTTATT
>CAZREZ010000299.1:0-4245 GCA_964599115.1 uncultured Bacteroidales bacterium | reverse complement strand
TTTATTTTCTGCTACTTATAATTTTTAGAAAAATTCATATTCAGAAATTAGAAATTGGATATTTGAAATTAGACTGTTAAAATAAATCTTTTCAAATTTCGAATTTCAAGTTTCCCATACGAGCTCATGCGGGCTAACTTCGTGTCGCAAATTTCATTGAATTTTCTTAATTATCTAAATCTTAGCCGCTAATGCGCAAATTATAAAAAAAGTCAAATATTATAATTCGTTTATAATTAGCGAATTCGCGGCTTTTATAATTAATATAAGTTAAATAATTTTCAAAAAGTCTCAAAATATTTTATCCCACTTTTGACTATTCTGTCTTTGCCATGAATATCTTTTAAAAGTAAGATATTCCCAAATCTTTTTTCTTCTAACATTTTCACAACACTTGATCCTAAATTTTCATTTATTTCAAAATACAATATTCCATTTTTTTTCAAATGTTCTGTTGCAAAATCAGAAATTGCTTCATAAAAAATCAAAGGATTGTTGTCAGGAACAAATAAAAACTCCTTTCTTTCGTAATCAAGCACATTTTTATTCATTAGTTTTTTTTCGGATTCACGAATATAGGGCGGATTGCTGGCAATAATATCAAATTGCGGGAGATTTTTCCAAAGCTGTTTATCTAAAATATCAAGACAAATAAATTTTATATCAACTTTATTATTTTCAGCATTTATTTTAGCTGTTTTCAGAGCTTCGCGAAAATTATCAATTGCATACACTTTTGAAAAAGGAATGAACTTTTTCAGACAAATCGCGATGCAGCCGCTCCCGGTTCCGATATCAAGAATATTAATTTCTTTTTTATTGTCTTTATAATCCTTAACTATCAAACTTACCAATTCTTCAGTTTCCGGTCTGGGAATCAGCACATCGGGATTAACAATAAAATCCAGTCCAAAAAAATTTGTTCTCCCGAAAATATATTGAACCGGCTTGAACTTTTTTAGGTCTTTCACTGCAAAATGGATTTTCAGAAGCTCGGATTCATTTACCTTTAGTTCGGTATTCAATAAGACATCTGTTTTTGACAAACCGGCATATTCTTCAAAAATTAAATGCAGTAAATTTTTAATCTCCTTATTTTCATATAAGCCATCCAACTCATTTGAATAATATTTAAAAACATCTATAATCTTATTTGACCTGACTTTCATGTTTCGAAATTAAGAAAATAATGTATATTTGACGAAAAGTATTAATAAAATTATTTTAACCATGAGAGGTGATATTATAATTATAAATGAAAATCACAGAAAGGCTGCACGTCAGGTTGTTAATCTTATTTTTAATAAAATAAATAGCAAAAAAAGCAAATATATTATTTCAGTAGCAGGTGAATCCGGTGCTGGAAAATCTGAAATTGCTGCTTCGATTACCGAAGTACTTGCTGAAAAAAACATTTCAAGTTATATTTTTCAACAGGATGATTATTTTGTATATCCGCCTAAAACAAATGCTAAAATGCGGATAATAGACATCCGTCATGTTGGAATGTCGGAAGTTAAACTTGATTTGATTGATGAAGAACTGAAGACTATTCTTGACGGAAATAATAAAATTGAAAAACCTTTGGTTATTTTTGAAGAAGACCGAATTGATAAAGAAACCGTTAACCTTGAAAATGTTAAAGTTATTATTGTTGAAGGAACATACATCACTGCTTTAAAAAATATTGACCAACGAGTATTTATTGACAGGGATATAAACGATACAAAAGAATCGCGTAAGAAAAGAAACCGTGAAAAACAGGATAAATTTCTTGAAGCTATTCTTTTAATTGAGAATAAGATAATCTCGCCACAAAAATCTCTTGCAGATATTATTATCACAAAAGATTATGATGTAGAATCTGCAAACAGTTAATTGGGAATGGATTGGAATGAAATATAAATAGGCCGTCTATAATGTCCAGAAGTTTAAATAAATATTAAAAAATCACAAATGACAAGCACCAAATTTCAAATAAATTACAAGCATCAAAATACAAATAAATCTCAATAGATAAAATTCAAAAAAAAATATGACACAAAATAAATTCAAACATATTGCAATGTTAAGCACACATGGTTATTTTGACCCGGTTCCTAAACTTGGCAGAACAGATACAGGCGGACAGGTTGTTTATGTGCTGGAACTGGCAAAAGCCATCTCAAAATCAGGGATTAAAGTTGATATTTATACCAGGTGGTTTGACGGCTCACAAAATCAAATTGATCCCGTACCAGGTTATCCGGATATAAATGTTATTAGAATACCGGCAGGACCATGGGAATTTATCCCTAAAGAAAAAATTTATGATGTCCTTTCCGCTCTTTCAAAAAACATGATAAATTTCATTAATGAAAACCAACTTGATTACGACCTCTTTCACGGACATTATGTTGATGCAGGGATTGTTACTATTGCTGTAGCAAAAGCTTTACAAAAACCATCATATTTTACTGCGCACTCTCTTGGTGCATGGAAACAAGAGCAAATGGGTGGCATCCCTGAAGAAATGGAAAAGAAGTTTAATTTCAAATTAAGGATAAGCGAAGAATTAAAAATTTTCAAAACCGTAAATGCTCAAACTGTAACTTCCGAAGTTCAGTTGGAAAAACTGCATGAACTGTATAATTATTATGCTGACAATATTATTGATATTCCTCCCGGTGTTGATGTTCATACTTATCATATTCCAACTGAAAAAGAGAAAAAAATCAAAACCAACTTGCCCGAAAAATATATTTTTTGCCTCAGCAGAATTGACACAAACAAGGGTCACGATCTTTTACTTCACGCTTTTAATATTGTAAGAAAAGAAATAAAAGATGTTTATTTGGTAATCGGAGGCGGTTCAACTAATCAGAAACCAAGAGAAATTGGTGTGTTTGATATGATGAAAAATATTATTGGTGAAAAAAGTATGGGCAACAGAGTTGAATTAATCGGTTATGTACCTGACGATATGATGGTGCCATATTACCAGCAAGCACAACTTTTTGTTTTGCCATCATTATTTGAACCCTTCGGAATGACAACTCAGGAAGCAATGGCTTGTGGAAAGCCGGTGGTAGCTTCAGTTTTCGGCGGCATACGTAATGTAATTGACAATGGTGTAAACGGATTATTGGTTGACCCTTCCAAACCTAAAGAATTTGCAGAAGCAATCATTAAACTTTTAAAAAACAATAAATTAAGGGAAAATATCGGAATAGAAGCATATAACACAATCCAAAAATATTATAGCTGGGAAGCTATTGCAGGGAGATTCCTGAAGTTTTATTCTGATTATTATAATTATAAACCATTTGATTGATTAGGTATTTCGTTAAAAAACAAATTATATGCAAAACAAATTTTATTAACATTCAGATATGGCACTTTATAAAGTAATCAAGGATTCAGAAATAGAAATTATTAAGGAAAAACCATTCAAGCTTGAAAAGGAAATTCAGGCAATAACAGAAAAGAACTTATCTAAGATTTTTAATCTTATTTTAGTTAAATCAGAACTAAGTATTAATAATTTTAGATTAGATACGCTTGCTTTTGACCGACAGTCCAAGTCATTTGTTATAATTGAATATAAGAAAGATAAAAGCTTTAGTGTGATAGACCAAGGATATTCATATTTATCATTAATGTTAAATAACAAGGCTGACTTTATCCTTGAATATAATGAAAATACTAAAAGTAATTTAAAAAGGATAATCAAATTAAAAAAGTAAGTAATGAAATTAAAGTATATACAGAAGGAGAACACATTCAAAAGGGAATAGAAGAAATTCAAGAATTATATTTAAAATTTAAGGATGCTATTTTCAATCTCGGAGAAATAGAAATAAAAACTGTTCAAAATTGGATAGGATTCATTGCTGCAACAAATTTTGTTGATTTTGAAATACAAAAAAGAGCTATAAAGATTCACATAAATTTAAAAAAAGGAGAACTTGAGGATACAAAAGGCATAACAAGAGATGTTAGCAAACTTGGTCATTTTGGAAATGGGGACTATGAAATACGCATCAAGGATGATGAAAACTTAGAATATATAATGTCTTTAATAAAACAATCTTACAAAAATAATAAAAAATAACATGTGGTAACAATTTAAAAATGGACACACAAGAAAAAATTGAAATAATTAATCAATTTCTACCTTTGCTTAAAAATAAAGGAATGGGAACTTTGTCTGGAATATTAGACAATTCGATAAAAGTAAGTGATAAAAAGAAAAACAAATATAAA
>CAZREZ010000298.1:0-4247 GCA_964599115.1 uncultured Bacteroidales bacterium | reverse complement strand
GGCTCTTGGAATAAATTTTCTTAAAAATTTAATGGATAAAATCGAATTTAAAAGAGAAAAAAATAAAAATATTTTAACATTGATTAAAAAAATAAATTAAATAAATTTAAATAATAAAACATATATGGAAATAATTGAAAAAAAATCAGATTCGTTTGTCATTCTTAATTTAAAAGGCAGATTGGATACAACAAATTATGGCGAACTTGAAAAAAAGATCTTTGAATTACTTGAAAAAAAGGAAAATAACATAATAATTGATTGCGAAAAATTAGATTATATAAGTAGTTCTGGATTAAGAATTTTACTGATGGGATTGAAAAAATTCAAAGCTAATAAAGGTAAATTTGTTTTGTGTAACTTGCAGGAAAACATTAAGGAAATTTTTGAAATATCAGGCTTCTCAAGTATTTTTGATATTTATGAAGGCCAGGATGAAGCATTAAAAGCTTAATAATTTTAATAGGCCGATCCTTCAAATATCCCACTTGACCTTTTTGTTCTTTTGGTTCAAGCCAAAAGAACAAATAAAAAAGATCCTTTATAAATGTTTGTGTTTAGGATGTCACAATATTGTTAATTTCCAAAGATTTTTTTTACTCATTCTCAAAATTGGAGAAATAGCTGCCAAACCGGTTCTGCCGATATTTTTCTGTAAAGACTTTAATTCTTTCAACCGGCTGTCAAGGTCGTTGATTTTTTTAATGGGCAAGCCTGTTTCTTTTAATAATAAATTGCTTTTTGCACGAATTGATAATTCCAGATATAACGATATATATGAAAGCATATCAAAAACAATAACCTTCGAGAAATGATGCTTTATGGATAAAAGATAGGATCCTGATTTTGTTTCGGAGAATTTCCCTTTTTTTATCGTTCTCAGCAATTTAACTTCAGAATCAAATTCAATGTCAAGCCAGTTGCGTAAAGAATTTTCGTTTACCTCAAAAATAATCATTATAATTAGAGGTAAGATAACTAAGATTGTTGATGTTGTAATAACCGGAACAAACATAAACAGGTTAAAAAGATAATGTATTGCTATGGCAATTAACCAACCCAGAATAAATGCTTTGAAAATGTTTTTTTTTCGGTTAATAGAATTCATGACAATGATTGACATAATTGAAATTGTTCCTCCGTGCATTATGGCAGTACCGAACCCTCTGACAATCCACAACAAAATATTATTTGAAGTTAAGCTATCCAGATAAAAAATATTTTCAATTATTGAAAAACCGGCTCCTATGGCAAAACCGTAAATAGTACCGTCAATTATAAATCCAATCTTGTTTTTTTTGATAAGGAATATCAGAAAAAGCATTTTTAAGGTTTCTTCTATAACAGGTGCAATCATATCCGATAAAAAGGGAATATTTAATGAATATACTTTTTGGAGTAAATATGTATTTGCAAAGTATGCAAAACCGGCACTTAACATACCCCATAACAAACAAGCAATAATTATTTGTTTTTTAATTAGTTTAAAACTGTCAAGGTAAATAAGTAAGAGCAGGAATATAAGTACCGGTAAGAGACTAATTATGATTTTCATTTTTTGTGATTTAGCCCAACAAGATTTTGTAAGCTCTTTTCAAGTTTCGCCTTAAGTGCCAGCCTGTTCGAATTACAAATATACTTTTAAATGTTAAGGCTCTATTCCTAAGATAAGCAGTGGCACAGGAGGATTATTCCTTCCTTGTCTCATTACATTATAAACTTCGCCTTCGAAATAAGCGACCCCAGAAGACATTTGTGTCTGCATTTTCTTTGTTGGTAGAATTTCAACACCCAAATTTATAACACCTCCAGAATAAAACAGCATGTGCTTTACAAATATGTCATAAGCAACAAATGAGTATTTGCCAAATTGAACTTCAACTGCAAGTTTTTCCTTTACAAAGTCTGTTTGATTGTAACTGTAGATTGGTTCTTTTTCTCCACTATCAATTAGAAACTTCTTTTGTTCTTTCGCAGACATTAGAACACTTTTTTCCATTAATTCCCTATTTAAAGTAATATAGTAATTATACCTGCTTTCATTCCAATTCCTTCTTGTAAACTCTATATCAAAAGCTTTGTTTAATTCTATAGGACTATATAATTTATTGCCAGTTTTTCTTTTTTCTTTACTTATTTTCGTTCTGAATTTATTGGCATCAATAATTTTGATAATATCTTTAATTTCATTGTAAAGTTTTTTGTGATGAACAATAAGATATTCTTCTCCGTTTAGATGTGAATATTTTTGTGCTATTTTCATGTTTCTTTATATAGGTTTGACCATTCTTTAGGTTTTTGAGCTATTTTGTCATTTGGTTTTGGCTGATGTATTGGTTTGTTTATGGGTCTTAATTTTAAATTTCCTTCTTTAAGGCTTTCAATCCTTGTCTCAGCTATTTTTACATAGTCTTGTTCCTTCTCAATGCCTATTGAATTTCTGTAATTTTTTAATGAAGCAATTATAGTCGAGCCAACTCCTGCAAACGGGTCTAAAACCCAACTGTCTTTGTTTGTTAATGCAAGAATGCATCTTTCAGCTAATTCAACTGGAAATTGTGCAGGATGAATAGTTTTTTCAGGATGATTTGATTTAACATTTGGGATATTCCATAATTCATTTTCCCAATCTTTAACAACAATTTCCCAAATATCTGAAGGGTTCTTTCCGTTAGGGTTTCCAGAAATCTGCCCCTTTTTTGGTCCTTTAAAATACCTTTTTCCTGGATACTTTGAAGGTACACGAACATCATCTAAGTTAAAAATGTAATCATCGGTTTTTGTAAACCAAAGAATGGTTTCGTATCTACCAGAAAATCTATTTCTTGCGTGTAGACCATGTCCAAAATGCCAAATTATTCTATTTCGTAATTTAAGACCAATTTTTTTGAAAATCTGATAATAAAAAATATCAAGTGGGAAAATCTCCCCTTTTTCGACATAATTGCCAACTTGCCAACAAATACTACCTTTGTTATTGGTCACCCTTACCAGTTCTTGAATAATTTCTTCTTGTATTTGAAGGTATTTCTCAATAGAAGTCTTAGTCTCGTATTCTTTACCAACATTATATGGTGGGGATGTAATTACTAAATCAAATTTATCATTTTCAAATTTTTTTAATTGATTAAGCGTATCACCCAAAATCATCTCACTTTTATTTGGATACAAATAATCTAAAAATTCACTAATTGGCTCTTTTACAGTCATGTTATTAATAATTCCCACAATTACAAAATTAATAAAATCAAAAATTGATTTTATTCCGGAATATCCACATCAAGATATTGAATTTGGCCACCAATTATCTCGGCAAGGACTATAACATTATCACCTTCCGAAATATCCTGATTACCAATATTATTAACATGATAAATACATCCTTTGGAGTCGGAAAAGCTGCAAGAACCGCTGGCTGGCACACTGCACCCTATTACAAAAATTTCGCCTACCTGATAAACATGAACCGGACAGTCTGCAGATATTGATCCTTTTGTTTCGTTTTCTTTAGGTGTAGGGTAAAAAAATGCAATTGCAAGAATTCCAACCACTATGAAAACTATTATTGCTATTAATGTTACTCTTCTTTTCATGATGAATTGTTTTTATTATTGTTTATATTTAATTTGATTCTTTTAATTTTTTGCCATTATTGAATTTTCATAAATTAAAAATTCGTTTGAGAAAATTTTAATATCAACTTTATCTTGTAATCTGTTTTCGCTTTTCAACAGAAAAACATATTTGTTTTCTCCACGGTTTGATATAATTACAGATCCAAAATTTGAACCGATGCTGCTTTCACTGTTTTGGATAATTGGTCTCAATCCGTAAACTTTAAAGTTGTTATTGTTAAAAATAAATTTCATATTGATAACTTCGGGTGAAGAAATTTCTGTAAGAACCTGAATATAATCTTGTGAAAGATTACTAACAGTTATGTCTGAATTTACCTGTTCAATATTTATTTTTAGCGACTGGCTGCTACTTGAAGCAGAATTTGCATTGTATATTGTTCCGATCAAATCTTTTTCAGAAAGCTCAAGTTTATCATTGCCAACATGAAAAATGGATAAAATAATCAGGATAGCCACTGCTGCACCAAGAATAAAAGAAATAAATAATTTTATTTTAAAATATCTTATATAAAAACCTGTTAGTGGAGGAGCAGGTTTTTCTGTTTTTTTTGTTTGTTCTTCCATATCAATGTTTTTTTAGTTAAATGAATAGTTTAAAATAGATTTAAT
>CAZREZ010000297.1:0-4251 GCA_964599115.1 uncultured Bacteroidales bacterium | reverse complement strand
TCAAAGATATTAACAAAGTTATTAAGGTTTTTAGGGTTTTTAGACAGTCTGACGGATTGCGCTATGAATAGTTGCCGGTTGCGAAGCAGTTTCTTGTCTGGTTTTACCATACTTGAAACGTACTACAAATTGTGAATTTATAATTGTCACGGCAATTATTTATGAGCGTTTGTTAGCAACTTTTGCTTTATTTTCAGATATTATTTTTAGACATAGTTCTTTTCCTAATTTCTCAGGATCATCTACATATTGCAATAAAGTCTTGTCTTCGACAATGCACCTTTTTTCCCAATCTAACATTGTCTGAAGTTCATCTTTGTAGAATTTGGCTTCTCCAACAATCTCAAGTTCTAAACATTTGTCAACAGTATCGGTTGTTATAGCAAAATTGAATCCTCTTCCATCAAGTTGAACTGTAGGGTATATCACTCCATCAAATCCTTTATTAAGTAAGAATTCTGTATAGGTTGCAGATATTAGATATTCTGAACTATTACTTTCATCAATTGGTTTTGCAAATTCTCCTGAAATATAATTATTCCAAATTATAGTAGACTCCTCGTATTCTGGCACTTCATGAAGATTCTCGTTAAATTCTGAGTTTAGATTTTGTGACAAAGCAGTTTTATTGACAAAGTCCTTATGAAATGGAATATTTGCTAGTTTGATATCACAGTTTACACGCCATTTTCCGATTGTTATCTTTTTCTCACCTTTCGACTTTTTATCACGAAGAAAAGGGCATATTTCATATGCATTAATTATATATGCGTGTTTGATTTCATCTTTACCCGTTAATGATGGTACAAATGAACCATAAAACATTGTCTGCCCTGGAATATGTGCTCTACCGAACTCTTTTGAAGGATTGGGTGGATATGATATTTTGTCAGCCAAAAGAAATGATTCATCGTTTTCATTTATTCTGCTTCGAAATAGATGTTTTTCTGGATGAAATTGTGTTTCAATTATTCCAATTCTACCAAGTTGAAAGTATTCATTGAAGAATAATTCCTTGTTTTTTTTGAGTTTAGGAATACTCTTAATAGTTTCTATTATTTGTTGTATTGTCTTCATTTGCAATTCCAACTAACGTCAAATTTAATTGTTTAATTTACAGTTAATTAATATTTTTTCAATTTCTTTCATTTTTAAACATTTTTCCCCTTTCGTTAGCGAAAATATTCAACGGAATTTTTCTCCGTAGGGGGATTGTTGCTAACGTACGAGTATAGTTACTATTACGGTTATTTTTTCAATATCTGTTTACAAAGGTAACTATATTTTCCAATATTTACTGATCACCTGTCAGCCTGTTTAATTTTGCAAAAGAAATCAGGTAATTAAGTTCGGAAGCAAGAAGATCTGCTTCGGCTTTTGCATAATCAGCCTTTGCTTTTAATAACATAGAAGGTAATGCTTCACCCTCCTCAACCGAATTTACTGTCAGTATCAATTCTTCTTTTCTGGCCTCAAGCGCTTTTTTTGCAACCTGAATTAGCTTGTAAGCATAAGTTAAATCCAAATATGCTTTGTGCACTTCAATTTTCAGATATTTTCTTTTATATTCAAAATCCTCTGAAGCTTCATTAAATAACGCATTTCGTTGTTTAATAAGTGCTGACCTTTCACCAGAGGCAATTAGTGTCCATTTTAAATTCAATCCGGTTAAAAGGTAATTTTGAGGATATAAAGGAATACCGCGATTATCATTATATTGTGCAAAATAGGATAATTCGGGAATATAAGCTTTTTTTGCTGCTGTAATACCAAGCTTTGCTTTATCTATTGTAGCATTTGAAATTCCCAATTCATAATTATTATTATAAGCCATGCTATAATATTCCTGAATATTATTATAAGGTTTCAGGTCAATCGTATCCAATAGAAGTATTGTTCGGGTGTCTATGTCAAGGCCAAGAATATGATTAAATGTATAGAGATAGGATTCTTTCTTATTTTGTATCTCCAATAATTCCTGTTCCTTTTCATAAATTTCTGCTTTCAAAGCTGTGACATCAATTATCAGAACTTCTCCTGATTCATAAGCATTTTTGGTTTCCTCGTATTGTGATATTTTATATTCATAATTATATTTCGCTACTTCTTCATTCTTTTCCTCAATCAAAATCCCGTAAAAAAGTTCATTAACACCCAACTTTACTTTTGATATAACATCGTACAATTCCAGGTTACTGATCTTTAAATCTATACCTGCAATTTTTTTTCCTGTATTAATAGTTGTTAACTGGCTTAAAGGTTGATAAACTCCAACATTGGCTTTACTGAAAAAATTTTCACCTTTTATCAATGTCATATCACGGGGTGGAAGCGGGAAATATTTTTCCAATAATTCATCTATCCATTCTACACCTATTAAATCATCATAAAAATGATTAAACTCACCTTTTTTCGCATAGATATTCGGATCACTATTATATGCAAAAATCCCCTCAGCAATAATCCTTGGATAAAAATGGCTATTCATTTCCTTTAACTTACCATCGGCATTAGCAATTTTATATTGAAATATCTTTATTAATTGGTTTTGCTTAACAGCCATCTCCAGCGCCTGGTTCAGGTTTAAATAGATCGTATCCTGTGCTGTTGAAATTTGAAAAGCAAGGATGAGAAAAACTATTACTATATTCTTCTTTAACATTTTATTGATCAATACTTTTTACCGGTTTAATAAAAATACTATATAATACAGGTATCACTAATAAAGTGAGAACCATTGAAAAAACTATACCGAATGCGAATACACTTGCCAGGGGCGCCCATAAGGGATCACGCATAACTATCATTGGAACAACACCAAAAGCAGCAGCCATTGTTGTAAGAAAGATGGGCCTTAACCTTCTTTTTGCTGATTCGAGTGCTGCTTTAGCATAAGATATTCCTTCACTTTTTACCAGTTCATCTGAATAATCAACAATAATCAGGGCATTCCTGATTACAATTCCAACCAGAGCAATTAACCCGACAAAAGCTGTAAAACTAAAGACATTACCTGTAATCAGTAATCCAAGCATTGAGCCGAAGAGCGTAAGCGGAATAGAAACCATAATGATGAGGGGCCGGGCAATATCTTTAAATTCATAAAGAAGAATTAAAAAAATACATACCAGGCTAATGATAAGTGCAATTATCATTTTTCCGAATGTTTCATTCTGGTCTTTAATAACTCCTCCGTATTCCAATGAATATCCTGGCAACAAATTAAGTGAATCTATCTGAGGTTGAATAGTTTGGAGAACCTCTGACTCTAAAAATCCGGCCTGAGTTTTACAGCCGGTAGTTAATGCCAATATCCCGTTTCTATGGGTAATTTTCCCTATTTGCCATTTAGGGGTAACTTCAGCAATTTGCCTTAATGGAATATTCTTTTTCGTTATTGGAGAACCAATATATGTGTTGCTGATATTACTAAAATTCTCTCGTGCTTCCTTATCAAGCCTGAAAGTGATACTTACAGGATCATCTCCTTCCCATAAGGTGGATATTGGGGCTCCATGAAATCCCACAGCAAGAAGATCAGCAATAACTTCTGTTGTAAAACCTAATTGATTAGCTATTTTATCGTCAACATCAATTTTTATAAAATAATAGTTTTCGAAATCCTGTCTTATTAATCTGCTTCCTTCAACGTTTCTATAAATTTCTTTAATTTTATCTCCGATAATTTTTAATTCCATTAAGTTATTTCCGAAAACTCTTACTTCTATTGGTGAAATCACGGGTACTCCCTGAGAGAATTCCATCACATCAACCTGTGCATTTGGAAGATAATCTATCAGTAATTTCTCATAATAAGTAACCAGCCTGTTTGTTTCTTTTACCGAAGTAGTATTTACCAGGAACATAGCATAACTTTCTTCGGGGAAAACAGGTGAAAAACTATAGTATATCCTGGGTGCTGATGTTCCTATAAAGGATGCAAAACTTGTAATATTAGAATCACTTTTTAGGACTTCTTCAATTTTTCTTGAATCAGCATCGGTAACACTTAGTTTTGTTCCCAAAGGTTCGAAAATCTGGATAATGAACTGGCTCCGTTCTGCTTTGGGAAAAAATTGCTGCTTAGGAAAATTCATAAAAATCACACCAAGAACAATTATCAAAACAGCCAGTATTAATGAGAGTGTCCGTCTATGCATCGACCATTCAATACCTTTATCAAATGCACTCTGGACAAGCACTAACATTGAAAATTTTTTCTTCTTGTTTTCAGTTTTTGTGGTTTTCTTT
>CAZREZ010000296.1:0-4258 GCA_964599115.1 uncultured Bacteroidales bacterium | reverse complement strand
TCAGAGAAAGTGCAGGTAATGATGATTGCTGGGTGCATGATATATTAGGAGATACACGGGAACTTCTAAAATCAAATGTGAAATGTTGTGAAAAATAAACAATTTTTAAAATTTTTCGACAGTAAATTAAAGGTAGTTTCAGCAGGACCCGAGACAAGCAGTAAAGTTCTAAATGAAAATATAAAATAATGGAAGAAGGGAAAAAATTAAAAGATATTGTAAGAGAAAAATATGCTGTAATTGCAGGGCAAAGCAAAGGGCAAAACGAAATGTCCTGTTGTAACAGTACAGGTTGTTGCAACGAAGTTGATTACACAATTTTTAGCGAAGATTACTCTAAACAAAAAGGTTACAGTAAAGATGCTGATTTAAGATTGGGATGTGGATTGCCCACCGAATTTGCCGGAATAAAAGAAGGTCACCATATACTTGATTTAGGAAGTGGAGCTGGAAACGATTGTTTTGTTGCAAGAGCAATTACAGGAGAAAAAGGAAAAGTTATAGGAATCGATTTTACTGATGAAATGATTGAAAAGGCAATTGCTAATAATAAAAAGATGGGGTATAGCAATTTAGAATTTATCAAAGGCGATATTAAGGAAATGCCTTTAAATGATAATTCTTTTGATGTGGTTATTTCAAATTGTGTATTAAACCTGGTTCCCGACAAACAAAAAGCTTTTAGTGAAATATATCGGGTTTTAAAACATGAAGGCCATTTCTGCGTGTCAGATATAGTTATATCAGGAGAACTACCGGATAAATTAAAACAAGATGCCGAAATGTATGCAGGCTGTGTTTCAGGTGCAATAAGAAAAAAAGATTACTTAAATATTATCAAAGTAACAGGATTCACCGATATTGCAATTCATAAAGAAAAAGAAGTTGAAATACCAAACTCCATCTTGCTCAATTATATGACTTTAGATGAATTGAGAAAATTTAAAAAAGATAGAACCGGAATTTATAGTATTACAGTTACAGCCAATAAATAAAACTAATTTAAATTATCTGTAAAATGGAATGGAAAAAAGAATTTAAAATTTTTGCATGGATATTGGGCTTTTTCTTATTTGCCTACTTCATGCCAATCGGGACAGAAAGATTTAACAACGCCCTGTTACAAGCCTTTGAACTAACAAAATGGTACGCACAGGAACATGTTTTGCTTTGTCTTGTTCCCGCATTTTTTATTGCCGGTGTAATTGCGGTTTTTGTTAGTCAGGGATCTGTAATTAAGTATTTCGGGGCAAAGGCAAAAAAATGGAAAGCATACCTTATTGCTTCACTATCAGGAACAATACTTGCAGTTTGCAGTTGCACAATTTTGCCATTATTTTCAAGTATTCACAAACGTGGTGCAGGATTAGGGCCGGCAATAACTTTTTTATATTCAGGTCCTGCAATCAATATTCTGGCAATTATTCTCACTGCTCGAATTTTAGGATTTGAACTTGGTATAGCCCGAATTATTGGTGCAGTTATTTTTAGCGTTATAATAGGTATAATTATGTCATTTATTTATCGAAAAGAAGAAAAAATACGTGCTGAAAAAATGGACTTTCCTGATGTTAAGGAAGAACGCCCTTTGTGGCAGGTTTCTTTTCATTTTTTCGTACTGGTACTAATTCTTGTTTTTGTCAACTGGGGCAAACCGGATTCGGAACAAGGTTTCTTTTACTGGCTATGGTTCAACAAATGGCACATCACTGCATTTTTTGGTTTACTTTTTATTTACTCTCTTATAAAAATATTGAAAATGAAAGTCTGGTATGTTGCTATTGCAGCCGTTGCAGTGATAATTACCGCATTTATATTTCCTACACAACCGCTTATTCCTTTTGTAGTGGCAACAATCGGATTAACTGTAATTACAATGATCACACCCGGCGAATCCAGGGAATGGCTTTATGAAACATGGGGATTTACAAAACAAATTATGCCTTTGCTTGCAGCCGGAGTATTAATTGCAGGTTTATTGCTTGGTACTGCTAATGGTGAAGGTATTATTCCAAGTGAATGGGTTTCATCTCTTGTAGGCGGAAATTCAGTCTTTTCAAACTTTTTTGCATCCATTTTCGGAGCGTTTATGTATTTCGCTACTCTTACTGAGATACCAATAATTCAAGGTTTGCTGAACAACGGAATGGGGCAAGGTCCGGCTCTTGCATTACTTTTAGCAGGTCCTGCATTATCATTGCCTAATATGCTGGTCATCAGAAGTGTTATTGGAACACAAAAAACTATCGTTTATGTAATATTAGTATCTGTAATGGCAACTGTTTCCGGATTGATTTATGGTTCTTTATATTAAATTTGGTAGATATACTATCTATTCATATATTTGACACCTAATTTCAACAACACTGTATTTTAAAGCAAACTGTTATAAAATTATTTTATAATGAAAATTCTACCTATTGAAAGAGTAAGAGAAGCTGATGATTATACTATTAAAAATGAGCCTGTTAAATCAATTGATCTGATGGAAAGGGCTGCTACTGAATGTTACAAATGGATCCAGAAAAATATTAAAAAGAAACAAACAATTAAAATATTTTGCGGATTAGGTAATAACGGCGGAGATGGTTTGGGTGTTGCACGGCTTCTGGCTGATAAAAAATATAAAATTGAACTCTTTATAGTCAGGTATTCTGATAAATGCTCAAAGGATTTTAAAATTAATTTTGAACGTATTTCAGATTATAAAAATATCAGGATAATTGATATAAAAGAAAATGATAAGTTACCTGAGATTAATAAAAATGATATTGTAATTGATGCATTATTTGGTTCGGGATTGTCAAAACCTGTCAAAGGATTTATCGCAAATGTTATTGAAAACATTAACAAGAGCAAAGCGATAATAATTTCAATTGATATGCCATCTGGATTATTCAGTGATGTTAGTTCGCTTGGTATTGATGGAGCAATCATTAAAGCCGATTATACATTATCTTTTCAATTCCCGAAATTTGCTTTTATGTTTCCCGAAAATGATAAATATGTTGGTCATTGGTATGTTCTTCCTATAGGTTTGCATCCTGAATTTATTAAATCGGTTAAAGTAAAGAATTTTTATCTTGAGAAAGAAGACTGTATAGAAATTTTGAAAACACGTAATAAATTTGCACACAAAGGAAATTTCGGTCATGCACTTCTGATTTCGGGAAGTTATGGAAAGATGGGTGCTGCAGTTTTAGCTTCTAAAGCTTGTTTAAGGGCAGGAGTGGGGTTGTTAACAACTCATATTCCGGCTAAAGGAAATGATATTTTGCAAATTTCTGTCCCTGAAGCAATGGTAAGCATTGATATGTGTGAAAATTATTTTTCGGAAGTTCCTGATTTGGCAATGTTTAATGCAATTGGTGTTGGTCCTGGTATCGGTCAGGAAAAACAAACTCAAAATGCTTTAAAATTATTAATTCAAAATTCAGGTGTTCCAATAGTTTTTGATGCTGATGCAATTAATATTTTAGGTGAAAACAAAACATGGATACCTTTTATTCCTAAGCACAGCATATTTACTCCTCATCCAAAAGAATTTGAAAGATTAGTTGGTAAGGCAAATAATGATTTTGAAAGAAACAAACTACAGCTTGAATTTTCGTTTAAATACCAGGTTTATGTTGTTTTAAAAGGCGCTAATACGGCAATTACTACCCCATTAGGTAATACTTATTTTAATTCAACAGGTAATCCCGGAATGGCAACAGGCGGAAGCGGAGATGTTTTAACAGGTATTATTCTTGGTTTACTAACTCAGAAATATACTTCATTGGAAGCATGTGTTTTGGGTGTTTACATTCATGGTTTAGCAGGCGATATTGCTGCTTCAAAAGTTGGAGAAGAAGCATTAATAGCAGGTGATCTGGTTAAATATATGGGGAAGGCTTTTAAGAAGATAAAAGATATCCATACGGACTCCTGAAGCGAAGCTAACCCGTCTGGGCGTTGGTCGAAAGACAAAAGATAAAAGTTAATGAGACTGAAATTATAAAAGGCGAAGCCGCATTATAATTTCATAGTCGAATTAATCCCGATAGCGAGGTATGAGCTTCTGCCCCGATAACTATTCGTTGCATATTTCAATTTTTACCAAATTCCATAATTACATCTTATCTTACTATATATCAACCCTTTAACTCTTTTTGTACAGAAGAAATCGAGGTGTGTTTTTTAGGAAAACGGCTTTTTATGTTGTATCATAGATAATCACGGAATTTTTAATACGTAATCTTATTATCTGTCATCCATA
>CAZREZ010000295.1:0-4307 GCA_964599115.1 uncultured Bacteroidales bacterium | reverse complement strand
AATTTTTATTTCCGGGTGTAATATTGATAATATTTATTTGTTTTGACGTTTGCATTTGGAATTTCCCCATAATTTTTGGGATTAACATTTTCCTGCATAATTTTCGGTATTGTTTTACGTCGTTTTCGGTTGGGTTTGTTGTATGGTGTTGTAGATAAAATTCATGAATTTTATCTACAACGGTATCACCGTTATCACCACCAATACCAACAACCGAAATCCCGTTATCAAAATCATAATCCCCCAATATAATAATGCAATGAAAATAAAATCTTTAACCTCCTCCGTTTATTTAATGTGCCACTACAATCTTCTTGCTAACATTATCCTCTTCCCTATGAACCTGTATAAAATAAATCCCTTCAGGATAATCAAGTGTATTCAAGGTTATCATGGTATTTCTAAAACGTCTATCAAACACCTTTTTACCACAGGAAGTAAAGATTTCAATCTTCTTGATGAGCTTACCTGATTTGATCGTTAGTTTATCATTGGTAGGATTTGGATAGAAAAGAACATCGGGATCAACTTTTGAAACAGGAATTTCATACATTTCCGTTGTCAAAAAATCCAGGATATAAACACGGTCAGGACCGGGACTGGGAATAAAACATTTCTGACTTGCATAATCAACGTAAAATTTCCGGGTGGGCTCTTTCATAAAATATTCATTGACGCCATGATATAAGTATTTTATTGTATTTACAATCGGATTACCCTGTGGGTCAATACCAATTTGTACCTGTGGATCATTAACAATAAAATCTATTGTGTCCTCAACAATTGCTGTTTCAGGATCAACAACCCAAACATCATATTCTTTTGCTATGTAAAACTTTTTATTAATAGTATTAAATTCTACTGACATTCCACCCTCCTCGTCACCTGTATAAACAGTGTTTTCATAATAGGAGTTTTCGCCATCCAAATAAATAATATCAAATAAAGGTGTAAGAAACCAGTAAGCCAGGCAAACTCTTTTGCTGTCATCAGTGAAAGCCATATCAAAGATGTGTGATCCGTTCACGCTAACCTCACTAACCAATTTCATTGTTTCTGTATCCACAATTTTAATAAAGGGATTTTCATTAAATAAAATATACTTACCATCAGGAGATATTTCAGGTTCATATCTATATTCACAATTGAGATAAAATGCCGCATTATCAGTGACTTCCAATTTGGTTACAACAAAGCTGTTACTCCCATCAATACGGATTTTTACAAGTAATTGGCTATAACGGCTGTAAGCATAAAAGTACTGCTGATCCGGTGATGGAATAACAATATAATTACGTTCAATATCAAATTCTTTAACAATACTTAAAGTGGATAAATCAAATAACAAAAGGTAAGGACTGTCATATCCTGAAAGTACCAAAAGATCATCGCTTATATTTTTAATAGTGCTTATATGTTCAATATCCAGAATTGTATCAACTTCATAGGTGCTTGCATCTATAATGCTTATATTCCCTGAAAGAGGATTTCCTGTTATAATTTTCCCATGATGATTATTCAGAACAGCACTGAATACTAAGTCTGCTTCAGGTTTTTGCCCGCAGAAAATGGTGTCGGTCTTAACAACATTGGCAGGATCAGAAAAATTATAGCAATTTATTTGTTCGTCTCTTTTAGTACGCGTAATATAATAATTACTTGTATGGTCACATACAACAAAATCATAGGAAATGGGTGAAATAGCAATTACCTTGTTCTTCAATCCCCATATAAGTTGAAACTGATCGAATGTATAATCCTCTGTTTCAAAATCAAATACCCTTAAATAATCGCCGGGCATAATAACAAATCTGCCATCATGCGAAAGAAGTGTATGATATTGTGCCTCTTCATATTCATTTAGATTAAATGTTTTATAATCATGATTGTCAAAATCGACCATGTAAGCATAAGCTTCCCAGACAAAGAAGTCATCGGTTTCAATAAACAATTTTGATCCGTCACCATTTACAACCAAATTATCCTGCCAGTACCAAAAGCCTGGACTACCAATTGTTGGAATGATCATGGAATCCACAACATTAAGGGTGTAAGAATCAACACAATAAAAGTAAAGTGAATCAATTCCTGAAGCAAAGATGTATAAAGAGTCTTTACTCGCTGTTGTTGTTAGGCAGTTGGTATGATCAATATAAAATAATTTTTCTACTTCTCCGGTGATTGCATCCAGGATAATAGGATAGTAACCTCCTGTTTTTAGACAGGCAATATAATTGTCATTACCAATGAGCAGAAAATCAGAGTATGTATAAACACAACGTCCAACCCATCCTTCAGCCATGTGTATTTCGCTAATGAAAGGCCAGTAAGTCAGGAATAATTGATTAAAAGCACTAAGACCGTATGCTGCTAAAAACCCCGCAGCTTTTAGGTGTTCACCGTTGTCAAATCCCACATAAATAATTGATTCGTCAGAATTTACTTCCATGACACAAGGTTGATGCGCCACCGCGAAGCTGTTCTCAATAGAATAATCATTTAGGTTTATAATGTAAATATCATCTGAATAATAACAGCAAACATAAATATGCTGGTCTGTAACTTCCATATCAATAGGCCCCTGTCCAACATAAACAATAGCAAGGGTTTCCAGAGTCTCAATGTCATAAATAAATAGGTTATTCGTATGATGGTACATAGCTATCAACTTTGTTCCGTCCGGAGAGTATTTCAGTTTATATGGCAAGTCAGCTTCCGGTAATACTCCCGGCTCAATGGTATCCATCGTAGCTATGAATTTGTTCTGATTCGTATTAGAACCATGTTCAAATAATTCTTTCGGAGACAACATATATTTATCTCCAAAAATAACATGTTCGGGAATCTGTCCATCATTAATATGATGAATATAGTTAGTGTCAGCCAATCGCATGATTATTGCCGAAGGCTGGCCATTTTTATCATTCATTATCCTGATATCCTGTGGAAATGTTGATAAAAAAAACAAGCAGAAAATTACAAAACAAACTAATTTTTTCATGGTTGTAAGGATTACTGAATCTAAATAATTCAAGGGGTTTATAATAAAAAATGGTGTTGGGTCAAATCCGTTGATTAACTGACGGGTTAACCCGCCAGTTAAGTAAGACATGACTATCATCAACTGTTTTAACCCATGACCTAAAAAATGAACCAAATTAATTTAATCCTGTGTTCTTGGGATTATTATCTTTACAAAGATACATTTTATTTATTTCAATATGAAAATTCCTGAAATTTAATTTTGATTATAAGTTCAATTTTTCATCAGGGCTTTTTCTGATAAATAATAAAAATGAATTAAAAAAAGCATAAAAAACCACACCTGCCTGAGTTTCAAACATTGATTCTACCAACAAATTCAAAGAGAAAATTATAAGAAAAAACAGGTAAATAAATTGCTTGTTCTTAATAGCATAAGCTAATGGTAAGATTAACATTAATAAAAGAATTAAAAATCCGAACAAACCAAGAGAGATAAAAGTCTGTAAGTATTGATTATGTGCATTATATTCCCTGTTTTGATAATACGTAAATTTATTTTCCTCGTATTTTTCAAGTAAAAAATCTTTAACATCACCTGTTCCAACACCGAATAAAAAATTATTCCGTATAATTTCAAGAGAATTTTCCCAAACCAATAATCTTCCGGTAGTTCCTTCACTTGCACCATGTTCAATCTGGTTCATGTTTTCAAGAGCTTCTTGTGCTATAATTATTCTATTTAATGATTTTGGGAACAATTTAAAAGCTCCTATAAATAAAACACAAACCATTAAAAAAATCAGTGCTCCCTGGCAGTATCTCTTTTCAAAAGTAATCAAATAACTTACTGTGAGTAAAAATATTATGATAAGAGTAAGCATTCCGGCTTTTGAACTTAATAGTATGATAAAAATAAGAAAATAAATTATTAATAAGCTTAATGCACCAATTTTCCATTTGTTTAAATTCTTTTTCCAGTTTGTTAATAAAAAATATATTATCAAAGCAACTGCAAAATTCAGATACATTGCAAAATAGCCCGAATGATGAAATATTGAAAGGTTCATATAATAAAAATAGTCAACAGAATTTGTTTGGATAAAATTGTAAACAGCATTTCCGAAACATACTAAAGTTCCGATAAAACACCCGGCAATAAAAATTGCAAAAACATACACAATTCTTCTTGGAGTGAAAATTGATTGATCAATAGTTGAAAATACCAAAGGAAACAATAAAAGCGTAAGTTTTACTTCCAAATCAAACAAAGCATAATCAATATTGGATGAATAAAACATACCAATTAAATAAAAAATATAATG
>CAZREZ010000294.1:0-4344 GCA_964599115.1 uncultured Bacteroidales bacterium | reverse complement strand
TCTTCAGTTGAGTCTTTAATTCACAGGGCAAAAATCAATCTTCAGAAAAAATTAATAAACTATTACAAAAAAAATATATACTGACCGCAAGTTTTGTTTATAAAAATTGTCTTATCTTTAAATGATCTTAAATATGAATTGCAAAGAAGTACATAAAAACTTAATCTTCTATATTGAAAAAGAATTAAATGCCAAAACTCAAAGTAAAATTCATGAGCATATTAATGCTTGTGTTTCCTGCAAAAAATTATATGAAGAAATTAAAAATACTTTGGAAATAATCAACAGTAAAGAAAAGAATAAATCTTATCCTTTCTTCTTTACCAGGATACAACAAAAAGTTGGTGAATTAAATTCTTCAGAAATCAAAACCGGATTTCTCCCCTCTTTTACAAAAGCACTTAAACCGGTAACTTTAGCAATTCTGTTAGCTTTTGGTATTTTCCTCGGAATTAATTTAGGAAATAAATACAAAACAAACAATTATACTGAAAGCAACGAAAATCTTATACAAGCTTATGCCAACGAATATTATGTAAACGAACTTAATGAAGAAATTATAGAAACATTTTTACTTAACGATTAAACCAACAAATCATGAATTACTTTAAAAACAGAAACTTATTTATCTGGATAATTGTTATTTTGCTTGTT
The DNA here is from genome assembly GCA_964599115.1 of uncultured Bacteroidales bacterium. Classification (GTDB taxonomy): domain Bacteria; phylum Bacteroidota; class Bacteroidia; order Bacteroidales; family JADFUO01; genus JADFUO01. The sequence continues at coordinate 3,690 of CAZREZ010000294.1, read as the reverse complement.
ATAAACATTTCAGCAATATCAACAATAATTTTCCATGTTTATTTTTTTAAGCCTACTCAGAATTCTGAATTTATGTCAAGAGAAAGGCCACATAAATTCATGAGGAAAGAACTGAACCTGTCTCCTGAACAAGAAATAGAGTTTTCTCAGCTTAAAACAGAATTTCGTAACAATTCCAAAGAAATATTAGAATTACTAAAAGAAAACCGAATAATTATGATGAAAGAATTATCAGAAACCAATCCTGATACTGCCAAGTTAAACCAAATAGCTGATGAGATTGGATTTTTACATACTTCCTTAAAAAAGAAAACCATCAAGCACTTTATTGGCATGAAAAATATATGCGATTCCGGCCAATTTATATTCTTAGGAAGAATGTATGAGTATATGATTATGGGCGAAGATTATAATGTTGGTAAAGACAGGCAATTCAGACAAAAAAAATTAAAAGACTTTAAAAAAAGTAAATTTCACAAAAAAATTAATTACTAATTTAAAAACAAATAACAATGAAAACAATTAATGTAAAAACAGGATTATTAGCGACAATTTTCGCTTTAACATTCATATTTGCAACATCAGCAGATATCTTTGCACAGCAAGGGCAATGGTCTGGCAAAGGACACAAACAAGGATGGCAAAATGACGGATATAAATGTTATTGCATGAAAATGCTTGATTTAACTGAAGAACAGCAGGAAAAAATTGATGAATTAAGATTGCAGTGCATGAAAAATAATACATCAATTACAAACAAAATAATGGAAAAAAAGGCTCGTTTAAAAACATTGACAACTACTGATGATATTGATATGAAGGCCATTAACGCCACAATTGATGAAATCACCGAACTATCATCACAATTAATAAAAAACAATATGGCTAATAAAATGGATATAAGAAATCTTTTAACTGATAAACAAAAGATAATGTTTGATAAACAAAGAATGGGAAAAGGATTTGGTAAAAAATGCAAAGGAAAAGATTATGGATATGGAAAAGGCATGAAGGGTAGAAACTGCCCCAGACCTGGCAGAGGACAGGGTACCGGGTGGCAAGAATAAATAAATAAATTTAATTTAAAATCATGAATAAATCAAAATATAACTTCATAATTAATTCTTTGATGTTCGTTTGTTTAACTGCAATGATTGGCATTGGGCTTCTAATAAAATATATTTTACTGCCCGGCAAAGAACGATGGATTGTTTACGGTGATAATGTTGATTTGTATTTTTTAGGATTAGACCGCCATGAATGGGGAACAATACACCTGATTATTGGATATGTTTTGATTGGATTACTGATACTTCACATTATCCTTCACTGGAAAATGATCTTAACTTTATATAGCAAATTAATAAAAAACAAAAGTGCAAGAAAAGTAACCACCATTGTATTAATAATCGTTTGTATGTTTTTAGTAACTTTCCCTTTTTTAATTCATCCCGACATACAAGAGCTTGGACGAAACCAAAAACATAATGTTGCCTTACAAGGTAATTTTGAAAAACAGAAAATAAATTCAGAGCATCAGAATTATGATTTGAATAACGGTTCTGATAAAAAACATCATCATACTAAAACTTCCATTGAAGTCAAAGGCTATATGAAACTATCCGAGGTGGCAAGTAAATATAATATTCCTTGTTCTTATCTGAAGAAAAATCTTGGCATACCTTCATCCACATCCGAAGACCAAAAACTTGGCTGGTTACGTAAAAAATATGATTTTAAAATGAGCGAGGTTGAGTTAATAATTGATAGATATAAAAAATCAGATTGATTCTTCAACACTATAATATTATAAACAACTCCACCAATATTATCCTCCTGTTTTCCGCATTGGGACACCCTAAACTCAAATATTTATAAAGGATTTTTTTAATTGTTCTTTTGGCTTGAACCAAAAGAACCAAAAATTCAAGACTTCTTAGAATTCCCATAAGAATCTCTAAGCAGCAATAAAATCCCGCAATCCAAGCCGCTCACTTTTTTCATAGAAGTAAATTTCAGGGTCTTTAAATTATTTTTTTTGCAATTATATAAAATTAACCATTAAGCTCGCTCAAGGATTGCTTAACACAATGCCTTCGCTTTTTATTGCAGCAAGAGATTCTAAAAGAATTCTAAAAGGTCAAGTGGAGTATTTGAAGGATTGGCCTATTAAAAATCAACAGCCGTAGGAAAAACAGGGAAATATGGAAGTAACTAATCCCGTGCTCACGTAATATTATAAACAACTCCACCGATATTATCCTTACTGGCACCTGTAACCGAACTCAAACAATTAACTTCATTTCGCATTCTCAAAACACCAAGAAAAGCAAAGATCAATGCTTCTTTAAATTTTATGATTCTATCATCAGGGGTAATAATTTGATGATTTGTTTGGGCTTTGATTCTTGTAATTAGAAATTCATTAAAAACTCCGCCTCCTGTTATTAATATTTTTTTTGAATTTGTATTTGAAGTTGAGGCAGAAACCTTCATGGTAATATGTTCGGTTATGGTTCGCAATTTATCTTTTATTGGGATTTGATAATCATTAATCACCGGTATAAAAAATTTTTCAAGCCATTCTTTACTTAAAGATTTTGGAGGTAACTTTTTATAAAATTCAAGATTGTTAAGTTCGGTTAAAAGATTTTTATTAATTGTCCCGCTTGCGGCAATTTCACCTTTATCATCAAATTTTTTATTGAGTTCAGTTGCTAATTCGTTTAAAATAATATTTACAGGGCAAATATCAAACGCAATTCTTTTTCCTTTTTTGTCAAGCGAAACATTAGCAAATCCACCTAAGTTGAGGCAGAAATCATATTCTGAAAAAAGGTTTTTATCTCCAACCGGAACCAAAGGAGCCCCCTCCCCTCCTAATTTCACATCAAGCGACCTGAAATCACAAACCACCGGTAATCCGGTATTGGCAGCTATTGCTGCCCCATCTCCAATTTGAAAAGTGATATATTTATCTGGTTGATGAAAAATTGTATGTCCGTGTGAAGATATAAAATCAGGTTTTAATTTATGCTTTGATAAAAATAAACTGGTAAGTTTTCCAAGAAAACAGCCATACTCCGAATGAGTTTTTACAAAAGTTAAAACATCTTTTGAATGAAGATTTTTCAGTTTTTTTATCCAGTAATTTTCATAAGGGAAAGTTTCTGCTTTTACAATTTCAAAGCTCCATTTATTTGATTTTTTTTTAAAAACACAAAACGCCACATCCACTCCATCCAATGATGTACCCGACATTAAACCAATAACTTTGTATTCGTTCATAATTGTATAATGTTTACAAAACTTCAACTAATTGTTCAAGTTTCATTAATCTTGAAGCTTTAATTAAAATTGAAGCATTTTCAACCGGGTAATTTTTAAGCCATTCAAAAGCTTCTTTTGTAGTTTTAAAAGTATTCCAATTCTTATTCGAATTTACAGAACTAAATTCTTCGCCTATCAATAATACTTTAGAAAAATTATGATTTTCAATAATATTTAAAATATTTTGATGCTCTTCAACACTTTGGGTTCCGAGTTCGAGCATGTCGCCAATTATCAGAATTTTATTTTTAAAAGGTATTTCTGCAAAATTATTTATTGAAACCATCATGCTGTCGGGATTGGCATTGTAAGCATCTAAAATGATTTTATTTTTTAAAGATTTAATTATTTGCGAACGGT
>CAZREZ010000293.1:0-4361 GCA_964599115.1 uncultured Bacteroidales bacterium | reverse complement strand
GAAGAGAATAAAAAACTTACCATAATTGTTGCTCCGCGCTTTCTTGCTCTTAAATTATTAGAAAAAGACCGTGAGGAAGAAAAACGAATTCGCTCTTGTATTAATTATGAGGAAATTTTAGAAACCGTAAAGGATGAAATAAAAAAAATTGAATCTCAATATAATGACTCAACTGAAACAATTATTACGGAACATAAATACGGATTTATTGATGGTGCTTTAAAAGAAACATATAAAGTAAGCAAACTAAGCAAAAAATCAGGTAGCAGAAGGATTGACAGAATACTTACACACAAAATTTTCAGTTACCCGATTTTTATTTTTTTTATGTTGTTAATGTTTCAGTCAACCTTTTCGCTGGGAGCTTATCCAAAGGCATGGATTGAAAATCTCATGACTTTTATAGGTAGTTTATTTTACAATATATTACCTGATTGTTTATTCAGGGATTTGTTGGTTGATGGTATAATAGGTGGGGTAGGAGGTGTTATTGTATTTTTACCGAATATCCTGATTTTATTTTTCTTTATTTCAATTATGGAAGATACAGGTTATATGGCAAGGGTGGCTTTTATTGTTGACAAGATTATGCATAAAATCGGCTTGCATGGAAGATCATTTATTCCAATGCTTATGGGTTTTGGTTGTAATGTTCCTGCAATATTGGCAACCAGAACAATCGGCGGGAAAAATAACCGTCTTGTAACAATGCTTATTAATCCTTTTATGTCGTGTAGTGCAAGACTTACAGTTTATATATTGATTATCGGCACTTTTTTCCCTGATAATCCCGGATTAATGTTATTCCTTATCTATGGTATTGGAATTTTGCTTTCAATAATTGTTGCGATAATATTAAAAAAAACATTACTCAAATCAAAAGATATTCCTTTTGTAATGGAGCTCCCGCCATACAGAATGCCCACTGTTAGATCTATATTGCGACATACATGGTTTAACGGTTCAATATATCTTAAGAAAATGGGTGGAGTTATTCTTATAGCTTCAATTGTTATCTGGATTTTAGGATATTTTCCCAGAAGTCAGGAAATTAACTCACATTATGAAAAGATGATAGTTCAAAAAAAATCTGAATTTGAGAAAAAAATAATTGCAGTAGATAAAACCGATTCAATAGCTTATCAAAATATTATTACTGACAAAGAAGGAGCTATTAATAATCTAAAAAACGAAAAAGAAAGTAAGCTGTTGGAAAATTCAATGATTGGCAAAATCGGTCATTTTATTGAACCTGCTATCAGACCTTTGGGATTTGACTGGAAGATAGGGGTAAGTTTAGTAGCAGGTGTTGTAGCAAAAGAAATTGTGGTGAGCACATTAGGAGTGCTTTATCAGACAAATGAAACCGAATATAACACAAAAAAATTATCTGAAAAACTCAAACTACAAACTTATGAATATGGAAAAAGAAAAGGTGAAAAAGTTTATACTCCAATCGTAGCTTTTGGCTTTTTATTATTTATATTGATATACTTTCCATGTATAGCTGTAATAGCAGCCATAAAAAAAGAATCGGGCGGATGGAAATGGGCTATTTTTATGGCTTTATATTCTACTTCGCTGGCTTGGGTTATTACTTTCCTGTTTTATCAAATTAGTACTTGCTTTTTTATCAATAATTAACTACCTTTGATAAAAAAATATTAGTACCATAATTAAACTCCGGTATCATGATTAGCAAACTATTTTTACGAAGGTTATTTCTCTTCGTTTGGATTATGTATTTCAATCCGATTTCGGCACAGATTGTTTATGTTTATTTTAACGAAAATATAGGCTATAATCAGCAATCAATATTTACATTCAATTTAGGATCTCCCGGCTATAATGACTTCCAATTTACTTATCAAAAGGCATATTCTTTTGATGGATTATATAAACACTGGTTATACTTAAAATCAATATCCCCTTCATATTCCTATTTTGCCGCAAATAATTATGTAGATACTTTAAATTACGGTGATATAATAAGTGATGAAGTATATTCATGGCATTCTGAACAAAAGTGTTTAATATATTATAATGCATATACTGGTGAATTATCAGGTACATGGTTGGAAGGAAAAGATTATTACGTAGGATTAAAAATTAAGATAAATGATCAATACCATTTTGGATGGTTAAGGGGTGAAGTTACAATTGCTTCATGTGTGCTAATTTTTAAAATAAAAGACATGGCATACAATACTCAACCGGAAGAGCCAATTTTTGCTGGAGAAGGTATATTGAATTTTGCTCAAGATATTGAAGTTAAAGATATTGGTAATAATAAAAACGGCACAGACCTGTATTATGAATTTCAAAAAGCTTTTGATGAACCCAGTTTAGTTGAATATCGTCTCATGGTTGTTAAAGAGGAACAGGCATCTACCTTTATTCTGGATTCTGCCAATACAGTTCAACCTGAAAATTACCTTTCCCGTACACCAGTTTTTTCAATATATTTCGGAACGTTTTTCCCAAGCTCAACCACTACTGATGGATCTCTGATAACTAACCTTCAACCATATTATGTTTTCGTATTAAGCATTGACTCATCAGGTATTTCTGAAAATAATGTATTGTCCCCACCTTCTAAAAAAATTATGCTCACCCATCCTACGGAAAAAGTTGCCAGTGTAGGAGTTATAGATGTTAATAATAATGGAAACGGAAGTGATATGGTTGTTATATTCCCAAAAGTAAATAATGAACAAAAAATCAGTGAATACAGGATAATGTGCGTTGAGGAAACTGATGTAGGCTCATTAACTGTTGAGAATGCTGGTGAAGTACCTCAGGGAAACTATACACCGGTTATACCTGATGGTTACTGGGAATATTCTGTTTTCTTAAGTGATACAACTAAAGATATTAATGGAATATCTGTTTCAGATACAATTGCCTACTATTTGTTTGTTTTAAGTGCTCCAGATGGGGTAATTACTGATTATTATGCTTTATCTGATCGTTCTAACAAAATTGCACTCACTGATCCGAACTATCTTTTTGCAGGACAAACTGCTTTTGGTCCAATAGAATATATAGATATTGTACCAAATATGCCGTTCCCTTATAACGACACAATAAGCATTGATTTTGATAATGATAGTATATGTGATATAGAAATAAGCAGGTATACATACGTGACTCCTACAGCCGCAAATTTTGCAATTTATATAATAACAAAAAACGGTTGGGCTTTTGCTGGTAACAAAGGATGGGGTGATATTTTTACACATCCCTATAAAATAGATAAATTCCAAAAGATTCATCCTGCATTAATATGGAAATATGGCACTGGTTACTTATGGTATTATTCTTATTATGAGGGTTTCGAGGTACACGAGGAAGGATACTGGAACCCGAATTCTAGTGGAAACAGTGGATACATAGGATTAAGAAAGTTTACCGATATCGATACACTATATGCCTGGTTTAGAATTCAATATTATAAAATATATGACTTAGCAATCCTGCATTACGGAACCATAATCGCTCCTGATTTTACTTACACAATAGACGGGCTTGAAGTGAACTTCCAGAATCACTCACTTAACGCAACATCTTACACCTGGCACTTTGGAGACGGTGATACTTCCAACTTGTTCGAACCTGCTCATATATACCCATCCTATAATAACTATGAAGTGAAACTGATAGCAAGAAATGAGTTTAGCTCAGATTCCCTCATACAAACAATTTTATTAATGGATATTGAAGATATTATACAGAAAGAGCCGATAAAAATCTATCCGAATCCTAACAGAGGTATCTGCTATATTCAATTAAATAATATCCAAAATAATGATATTGAACTCAAGATATTTAATGCACAGGGAATTTTAGTAAGCTCACATGCCAGAATAGAAAAGTGCGGCATGAATTTTAAGCTTGATCTTTCTCACTTAAGAAAAGGATTATATTTTATTAAGTTGAGTATAAAAGACCAATCTTTCACTGAAAAAATTATAATATTGAAAGAATAACTGGACAAAATGGAAAGTTATTGTTTATTAGACATTTTAAATTATTGAATAAATTTTATCCAAATTAAAAATTCACCCTTCTATATCTCGCTGCTTTTCCAATTTTGAGAAATCTATTCTCTAAAAAAGAAATAAAAACAATAAGTCAGTTTTGTTATTTAGCTGATTTTCTATGATTTATACATATTGGCATATAATTGGTCTAAATCTTTATTAAGAAAAAAAGAAAATGGCATCATTAAATAAATCATTAAAAATTTTAGTCGTAGAAGATAATAAATACGATCAAATAATTATGATGAGTTTTTTAAAACGCCTTAACCATTCTGCAACAATTGTTAATAATGGAAAAGAGGCAATTAAAGAATTTAA
>CAZREZ010000292.1:0-4370 GCA_964599115.1 uncultured Bacteroidales bacterium | reverse complement strand
TCTGAGGTCTCGAGCGGATTCGAACCGCTGTAAATGGTTTTGCAGACCACTGCCTAAGCCACTCGGCCACGAGACCATTTTAATTTTGGTAGTGCAAAGATACGAAAAATTTTGCTTTAAACAAGAAAAAAAAATTTACGAATTACCCTCTCGTCTTCGCTCGAGATGACACTAATTACGGGATTATCGTAACTTGTATGTGTTTAGGAAAGAGTCAGTGTAAGACTTACACTGTTTATTTTCCCTCCAAGAGGAGGATTCATTTTGGAAATCTTTATCTTAACACTGTTTATATTCGGAAACTCTTTTGTAACAGCTTTAAGAATACGCCTTCCAACATGCTCAAGCAATTTGGATTTGATTGCCATTTCCTTTTTTACAAGTAAGTAAACGGTTTGATAATTTATGGTTTTGGACAGCTTATCAGTTTCTTCGGCTTCTGTTGTGTCTGCCTCAATATATAGATCAACAAGGAATTTTGTACCTATAATCTGTTCTTCTTTAAAACAACCATGATAGGCAAAAAATTCCATCCCCTTGATTGTGATCAGTGACATTGCTTGCTTTTTTGATATTAAATTTACTAAATTTTTATTTTATTATGTTAACCAGTCCTGCTTCAATTCTTGTAATCACCTCTTTTTTACCTAATAATCCCACTATATTGAACAAACCCGGTCCTTTTGCAGAACCCACTAATGTTAATCGTAATACATTCAACACCTGCCCCATGTTCAATTCATTTTTCAGAATATAATCTTTTACGTTTTTCTCTGTGTTTTCTGCATCGAATGGTATTGATTTATCTAAAATATCAATAATCTCTTTTAAAATATCAGGAGTATTTTCCTTCCATCTTTTTTTAATTACCTTTTGGTCATATTCAGCAGGAGCTTCAAAAAAGAAATAAGATTGATCCCAGAACTCTGAAACAAAATTTACTCTTTCTTTTGTCAAAGCACAGATGTTTTTAATATAATTCAGGTCTGCATCTATACCTTTTTCTTTCAATATTGATTGAAATAATTCAGCCAGTTCATAATCACTTTTTTTAATAAGATATTGATGATTATACCATTTTGCTTTTTCAGGATCAAATCTGGAGCCTGACTTTCCTATTCTTTCTAAAGAAAATTCCTTAATAAATTCATTCATAGAAAATATTTCCTGCTCTGTTCCGGGATTCCATCCCAAAAAAGCAAGAATATTTATAATTGCTTCGGGGAAATATCCTGATTCACGAAAACCGGAAAAAATTTCATTTGTAACAGGATTTCTCCATTGCAAAGGAAATACGGGAAATCCCAGCCTGTCGCCATCACGTTTACTTAATTTTCCTTTACCATCAGGTTTTAAAGTAAGTGGCATGTGAGCAAATTCGGGCATTTCTTTCTCCCAGCCAAAGGCTTTGTATAATAAAACATGAAGCGGTGTAGAGGGCAGCCATTCCTCACCCCTGATAACATGTGTTATTTTCATAAGATGGTCATCAACAACATTTGCAAGATGATAGGTTGGCATCCCGTCGGATTTAAACAGGACCTTGTCATCTAATTCCGAGGTGTTAACAATTACCTTTCCGCGAATTAGATCGTTAACTGTAACCTCTTCATTTTCTGGCATCTTAAAACGGATTACATAAGTTTCGCCCGATTCTAAACGCTGTTTAACTTCTTTATTAGTTAAAGAAAGGGAATTTTTCATTGAACCTCTTGTAATAGCATTATATTGTTGTGTTGAAGATTTTTCGGCTTTTAAGTGTTCACGCATTTGATCTAAATCGTCAGGGGAGTCAAAGGCATAATATGCATCGCCATTTTCAACGAGTTGTTTAGAATATTTCCTGTAAATGTCCTTTCTTTCCGATTGGCGATAAGGTTCATATAATCCGCCAGTAGTTATTCCTTCATCAATCTTTATATTGCACCATTTAAGCGATTCAACAATATATTCTTCAGCTCCGGGAACATACCTTGCCTGGTCGGTATCTTCTATCCGTAAAATAAAATCACCATTGTTTTTTTTGGCAAACAAATAATTAAATAATGCTGTTCTTAATCCTCCAATATGCAAGGGTCCGGTAGGACTTGGTGCAAATCTTACTCTTACTTTTCCGTAATCCATGTTTCACGTGTTTTTATAAAAATGCAAAGATAAGATTGTTTTATTTTTTAATAAATTTTTTAATCCTGGCATTTTTACCATCAGAAATTTTGATAAAATAAATTCCTTTTTCAAAATTTGAAGTATTCAGGTTGATATTTTTTGCTATGAAATCTTTTTCAAAAACCATTTTTCCTGAAATATCAAAAATTGTAATCTGTCTTTGAATTTTTTTAATTTTGGTAAAACATATATTTATTTGATCAGTACAAGGATTAGGAGCTAAAATAAAATAAACAGGATTATCAATTTCTTCAATGCTATGATATATGCTATTAATTTTTTTAAGAACCCAGTTTTCCGGATCAACTACAATTGAATCAATAGATTTGTCAATTGGAATAGTATAGTTATTTATATTATTTGTTTGATTTAAAAAAACAGAAGTATCTGTGCCATCATTAAAATATAATTTGTATTCCATTAGCATTTTAAATAAAGGAGTTATTTCCGTTGAAGCTGTTTGATAAGATGTTAGATCAAAAATACTGTCGGTTTGATTCCAGGCAATATCATAAATGGGATACCCTTCACCAAAATACCATTGATCAAAAAAGTAAGTAAAATCAATATCTGTAGTATTTTCAAGAACAGATTTAAAATCCAGTCCGGTAGCGGTGCTTGCACAATATTGCTCCTGAAAATCCTTTAAAACCTGAAAAAACAAGTCATCATCCTGTAATTCAAAGCGTATAATATGGACAATACAAGCGCCTTTGGCATAAGAAAGCCTCCCATCAAATATCCTCATAAAATTTTCAGGAAAAATTAATTCAGGAGGAATGTAAATACTTCCGCCGGGCTGAGACAAAACGTTATTATGAGCTTGTTCCAGCCATATTTGTGGCCATTCTCCACCTGCAATAAACTCATGTGCCAGATAATCGGAATAAGTTGCAAATCCTTCATTTATCCAAATATCACTCCAGGTGGCACATGTAACATTATCGCCAAACCACATGTGACCTAGTTCATGGGCAACTATACCAAAACCAAATCCCCCGATTGTTGTCATGGTTTGATGTTCCATACCGCCTCCCATTTCTGTTAAACAATGTCCGTATTTTTCTTTATAAAAAGGATAAGTACCATATAGGTCGGAAAACAGCTCTATAAATTCAATGGTACGGTCAATTCCGGTTTTGTAATTTTCAAGACAACCTGGAGTATCATATATATAATTCTGGATCAGGATTGAATCACCGTTAAGATCTTCTGGCTTGGCATAAATATTATAATCCTGATACTCAGAAACAGAAAAGGAAATTAAATAATAATCAACCGGATAAAAGGATTTCCATTCGTATCTTACTTTATTATCCCGAATCGGAGTGGTGGCTGTAAGTAAACCCTGAGAGCCGGCTTTATTGTTTTCAGACGTTGTTATAAAAACATATATTGAGTCGGCTTTGTCGGTTAAAACCTGCTTACATGGCCACCATAGCTTTGCATTAAATGGTTCGGAAAGCGTCCATGTAACATTTTTTCCCCAAACTGTTGATGAGTCGGTAAACACTCCTGAAAAATAACTCGGAGGAGGAGGCAGCCCGTGGTAATAGATATTTGCAGATATGAAATCTCCTTGAACTAATTGTAAAACAGGCACAAAAACATTATCTTCAGAACGGATAAAACTTAAATTATCACCATTAATAACTATTGAATCTATTGTTAATTCATCAACAAGTTCAAAAACAAAAGTATCCATAAGCTCCACCTGTACTATTGCATTTATTGTAACATTTCCGGAAATATAGGTTGTGTTATTTTCAACATTAATATCAAGAAAATAAAAAACTACGTCATAGCAATGCACTAAATCGCTTTGTTCTGAAATTTTAAAATTATAATTATTATGAAAATAATTGTTGTAGGAACAGGTAGTTACCATTCCGTAATCGTTTGTTTTTTGTGAAAAACCCATTGTTGAAGAAAACAAAATTATAAATATATATATGAGTTTTTTCATAATTACATTTTTATAAAAGCATTTATAAAATTCATTTTTAATGTTGAGCTTAAAGTTAGTATCTTTGTCAAAGTTAGTAAAAAATATTTAATACTTCAAAACGTTTTTATTTAGTGTCCGTCTATAAAGTCAAGTTTTAAGTTCAGAATGTTCGAGTTAGAGGCTTTCGCGGTCTTGAAAATAAGGAGTCCGTACGGATGACTGATTTTCAAGACAAGCGTAACGAAGAAATCGGACA
>CAZREZ010000291.1:0-4377 GCA_964599115.1 uncultured Bacteroidales bacterium | reverse complement strand
TTGAACCCAAAGGAATTCATTTAAAAGAACACGATAAATGGAAAGAAGATTTTCTCGTTGAGTTAAGAGAAAAATTTAAAAACAAAACGGTTGTATATGATTCAGACAAATATAAATTAACTGCTGTAAAATTTTATAGCAATAAAGAAGAAAATGAATTTGTAAAAGACTTTGAAGATGCATTATTTGAATAGCCACCGCAAAGCCATACACATTTGCAATTCGCATGAGCCAACGCTTGACCAAAAATTGCAAAAGAGTATGTCTTGCCAACGCACTGAAAAACAGACGGAATGAAGAAAGCACAGGGCATAACAAAGGCTATATTTAATGCGGGTTTTAGAACAAAATTGATAGTAAATGAATATCAAAAAACATAGTAGCGGTTTGAAAGTGAAATGCGATTAAATCCCGCACTAAACATAGCCAAACCGTCAATAATAACCAAGAGTTTAAATAAATATTAAAAACCAATTTTTTATGGAATTAAAGCTAACACGCCCTCTTGCAGTTTTGGATATTGAAACTACAGGTTTAAAAATAGCCACCGACAGAGTTATTGAAATAAGTATCGTAAAAATTTCTACTGAGGGAACATCAAAAATCAAAACACAAAGGATAAATCCGACAATTCCAATTTCAGACGAGGCAACTTCAATACACGGCATAACTAATGAAGACGTTAAAAACGAACCTACATTTGCCGAATTTGCAAATGAATTGAATCAATTTCTTGCCAATTGCGACCTTGGCGGATATAATTCCAATAAATTTGATATCCCTTTGCTGGTTGAGGAATTTCTAAGAGCGGGCATTGACTTTGAACTGAAAGGCAGAAGACTTGTTGATGTTCAAAACATTTTCCATAAAATGGAACCCCGCAATCTAAGTGCTGCATATAAATTTTATTGCAGTAAAGATCTGGTAAATGCACACAGTGCCGAAGCCGACACCCTAGCAACTTACGAAATATTAAAAGCCCAGTTGGATAAATACCATGGTGTGGAATTTAAAGATAATTTCGGGAAAATCTCTACCCCTATAGTCAACGATGTTCAGGCTTTACATGATTTCTCATATAATTCAAGAAGTGTGGATTTGATTGGGCATATTGTTTATAATAATAAGAAAATTGAAGTATTTAATTTTGGAAAACATAAGGGAAAATCCGTTGAAGAAATTTTCACAAGAGAGCCTTCATATTACGATTGGATGATGAAAAGCGAATTTCCATTATCAACTAAAAAAGTTATTACTGCTATAAAACTACGAGGATTCAATCAATAAACATCACTTAAAAACAATATCATCAATAACTTCTTCTTTAGCTTCCTTATTTAAAGCCTTAATGATTTTTTGCCTTGCATACGAGAGTTCATTTCGCAAAGCCGCAGAATCGAGTTTAACAAACAACACCTTCTTTTTGATATATAAATTTTTAGTGTGCTTGTTTATTAACTTACCTACAACTTTTTCCCATGAATCAATCAAACGCACCTCTTTTAATTTATCACTTAATTTATATGCTTTAAGCAATTCATTAATAACTTCTTTTAAAGTTTGGTCGTTTGATTTTTTCATGATTAAAAGTTTGTTTAGAAAGTTATTTTAGCCACTAAGACCCAAAGACTCAGAAAATTCACAAAGGCTATTATATTGATTGTGTATTCTTTGTGTATCTTCGTGTCTTCGTGACATTTTCTTTTTTGTCATCTTTAATTTAACCACCCCTGCCCCTCCTAAAATTAGGAGGGGAGGTATTTACCCCTATCAATCAATCAATCAATCATTCAATCATTCAATCATTCAATCATTCCAGTATTCCATTTGACATTTAGTAATTCCTCATTATTCCTAAAATCAAAAATCAGCCTGCCCCGTAGCTTTAGCGTATCGGGGTTAATCCTTGTTCTTAAATCAATTTGTTTTCAGCTTTGCTGCGTTATGTTATTTCAAGAGCTTTACCTTCCCTAATCTCAAAAATTTCATGTTCAATATCAACAGTATTAAAAACCCTTTCAATGCGTTGATGTTGAGTGTCTGTAATAAAAACTTGTCCGAAATTGTTCTCACTTACCAGTTTAATCAACTGCTCCACCCTTGAGTCATCAAGTTTATCAAAAATATCATCAAACAATAAAACAGGTTTAAATCCCTTGATATTTTTTGTGTATTCAAATTGAGCCAATTTTATTGCGATTACAAAAGATTTTTGCTGCCCCTGAGAACCGAATTTTTTTATAGGATAAGCTGAAATCCTAAAGTCCAGATCATCTTTATGAATCCCAACTGATGAATACCTGAACATCCTGTCCTTTTCAAGCGATTCATTCAGCAATTTTTCAAATATTTTATTTGTTAATTGCGATTCATAAGAAATTGTAACCACCTCTTTCCCTAAAGATATGAACTCAAAATAATGCTTAAAGATCGGAGCAAATTCTGTTAAGAAATTTTTTCGTTTTTCATGTATCCTGTTTCCCAATTTTATCATTTGCTCACTCCAGATATCAAGAGCAGCATTATCAAAGTAACGATTTTCAGCAAATTTTTTTAATAAGAAATTTCGTTGAGCAAGAACTTTATTATAATTTAAAAGGTCATCTAAATAGAATTTATCAAATTGCGAAATTACCCCGTCAATATATTTTCTACGTATTTCGCTTCCGTCATTAATCAAATCGCGATCATAAGGTGAAATCATCACCAAAGGAAATTGTCCGATATGGTCGGCAAGACGGCTGTATTCTTTTTTATTCAGTTTAAACTGCTTTCTATAGTTACGCTTTTGAATACAAGTGACTAAATCTTTTTTTTCACCGTTTCTAAAATAGTTACCATGAATTGCAAAAAACGGCTGATGAAACAGAATATTTTGTGTATCAATGGAATTAAAATAGCTTTTACAGAACGACAAATAATAAATAGCATCAAGAATATTTGTTTTTCCTGCACCATTATCCCCGATAAAACAATTTATTTTTTCAGAAAAACTAAATTCTGCTTCTGAGTAATTTTTAAAATTTGTTAAAGTAAGTTTCTGTAAAAACATTTAAACAAGATAAAAGACAAAGGTATAAAGATAAAAGTAAAAAGACAAAAGATAAAAGTGAAATCATGAATAATGAATGTAGAATGTAGAATATTTAAAATTTAGCAATGACAACTGAATGACTATTGAATTACAAGAAACAATAAAGATAAGCTGGTTGTGAAAAATGAAAAAACCGGCCATCAGCCACCAACATCCAGTATCCGTACAAAAGTATCCAGTATCACCTAACAAATATGACAAAATTATCGGTTATCGGTAATCAGTCCTCCGTCTTCTGTTTTCATAATGTAACAAATCGGACAAAACATAGCACAAATCGGACATTCTGCACCTAAAGCCTTGACAAGCAAGGATTTTCACCTTAACTTTGAAATTGAATTTTTTTGATAGAATAAAAATTAACAGATTTTAATCAAAAATAAATCTGTGAATCTGTGGCAAATTAAATTTTAATAACAATAAAATAAAAACAAAACAATTACTTAATAATTAAAAATATCACATCATGAAAAATAAAATTTTACCATTCGCATTATTGTGGCTTTTTGCTGCAATGTTTTCTTTTTCGGGTTTTTCACAATCACAGGTTCAAATTGGTACAGGAACATCAACAGGTGATCGGCTACCAATAGAACCTGCGTATGATTATACCTATGCACAGGTAATCTATCTGCAATCCGAGATCAGTACTGCCGGGGATATTACTCATTTGAAATGGGATTTTTATGGCAGTTCTTTGAGTAATTCAAATAACTGGGATATTTATATCGGGCATACAACAAAAACTGAGTTTTCTTCAACCAGCGATTGGATTGCTGTTTCATCTCTGACACAAGTATGGAGCGGTACTTTTGCCGACCCGGGAGGATCGGGATGGATAACATTTGATATAAGCGATTTTAGTTATAATAATACAGAGAATCTGGTTATTGCCGTAGACGAAAATGCTCCTCTTGACAATAGCTTTTCTGATGATTTCTATTGTACTTCTGTGGCAAATTACCGTGGGTTATCTGAATACGGTAGTACCAACATTAATCCTGCGTCCCCACCCGCTGGAAGTAGAAAAAGTTACATCGCCAATATTATACTTGAATTTGGAAACACTGCTTGCCCGGCACCTACCAATCAAACGGTAACAAACATATCACAAACCTCAGCCGATTTAGGCTGGACAGAAAACGGAACAGCAACAGCCTGGGATATTGAATACGGGGCTACCGGTTATACACAAGGAACAGGGACAACAATAACAGGTGTTACTACCAATCCTTATACGCTTTCGGGTATACCTTCTGCCACAACCTACGATTGGTATGTTC
>CAZREZ010000290.1:0-4384 GCA_964599115.1 uncultured Bacteroidales bacterium | reverse complement strand
TTTTTTGTCATCGAATTGCACGAATTACACGAATTGAAAATTCGTGAAATCTGCGTAATTAGATGATAATTTTTTTAGGTTCTTAATTGATATTCTTATTTTGCTAATATCATTTAAATACCTCTTAATGAAGTGTTTGCGAAAAGTTGTCATTGGCACGACCGAAGGGAGAAGAATCTACCTATAGTTTGCTGTAAGCTGGAAAGTAACTACCTACCAACGACATACATAACAACAACCAAGCACTTTGCCAGCTTCCTTGTAAAACGCCTGCAAAGCGCTTTATTAACTTTTCTGCAATATGTTGATAAGTGCATTTTGGTAGCATCAGTTCAGGACGATAGAGGTCAATCACTCCCTATAAAGCGGGGGATTCGGGATGACACTTGCCTATTTATAAACTACTTTTTTTCCCGTTCCCATTAAATATCCGGCAGGTATTGGAATTAAAATAAAAGTTTAATAACTTTGTAAAAAATAAATAAAATGGAAAAAGAAAAATTTGTTTACTGGCGTGATAAAGATATGTTTTTAGGGTATTTTGAAAAATATCCTGATTATATGACACAAGGTTCGTCAATAAAGGAACTCAAAGAAAATTTATTAGATATCTATCATGAATTAATAAGTGGTACAATCCCACAAGTTCGTAAAGTTGATGAATTAGAAATAGCATGAAAAGAAAAGACTTGATAAAAAAGACTGAAAATGCTTAATAAATAGATCTTTTTAATTTACTCTTTTTTCACCCCTCTATCATGCGAACAAAAGTCAATTTCTTGCAACTGTCTCCCTGAGCGGAGACGAAGGGTGAATGGAACCGAATCATCAAAAACAAAACCTCGTATTAATATGCAACCATTTATGAAATAAGCCGGTATCAAATTCAGGGCTGAGGAAAACCTGCTCTAGTTCTAAACTAAATCTGCTTAGACTAAAAACAATTCCTGCACTACCCCTAAATACTGTTCTATTGATATTTTTATTATCAATTGTATAAATACT
Source organism: uncultured Bacteroidales bacterium (assembly GCA_964599115.1). Taxonomy (GTDB): domain Bacteria; phylum Bacteroidota; class Bacteroidia; order Bacteroidales; family JADFUO01; genus JADFUO01. The sequence goes on along the minus strand of CAZREZ010000290.1, from coordinate 3,379 downwards.
GGTTCTGTTTAATACTCCACCTTGCAGAGTGGCATCATATCCTATCAGATAGCTTTGTACTTTAGCAAAAAAATAATACCGGATTTTGCGGAAATTATCTTTCTTCCGGCTGTATTCATCGCAATAACTTATCCCGTTGAAATAAGGATTAAATCTACCCATCCTTGTCAGGAAACCCAAACCTACCTTATTGTAAAGTGTCCCGACAGAACCATCCAACATACCATTAATTTCAATATTTTTTGAACTGAATAATGATTTCTCAAATTTTACAGAGTAATTCAAAACAATATCATTACTTATTTGGTGCTTCCATCCCTGAAGTTCAATATCATGAATTGTTTGTTGTACAAACCCTCCTAATGCATTTGAGCCTATTAATCCGATATTCAGTTTGGAAGTCTGCCTGAATTTTTTACTAACATCATTGGATACTTTAAAATGCCCGATATAAAGATATGCTGAAAAGGGTCTGTCGCCTATTAAAACATATTCAATATCAGGATTTGTTGGTGTGTACATATTCTGGACCAATGAGATACCATAATAATTTATTGAGCTACCCCGGTAAGGCAACATTAACTTCATTAAAGGTGAATGCTCAAATATATGGTTGATAAATTCAAAATTAATTCCGTTAGTATAGTAAAAATCGGTATTGTTAAAAATATCATTATCAAAGTTTATGCTGAAATATTTGTTTTGACACGTGACAATTTTATTATAAAACGGAAAATCAATAAATTTTGCTTTAAGTATAAAATTGCAATTACTCTTCTTTTCTATTGATTTAACTTTTGTTATCTTAATTGATTTTATTGAAATGATATTCTCTATTGGGCGGAAATTTGATTGCCTTTCAACAATTTCGTATAATATTTCTTTGTTTGAATAATTGATTTTTACACTTCTTACCGTCATTTTCTTTAAACTTCCCGAATAAAAAGTATTTTCCTTTTCTTTTTCAAAAGAAGTGCAATAACTTAAAACTACTGATAATAATATTAATAGGTATGTTAATTTTTTACCCATGAATTGAATAAATTATTTTGTAAAGATAATAGTTTTTAAAACTTCAAAATCGTAAATCGTAAATCGTAATCCGTAATTAATGTCATCCCGAGTCAAAAGACCCTGAAAAAGGGCACATAAAGCGATATGGCAGAAATTCCAAATCTCAAATTCCAAATCTCGAATAAATTTCAAATTTCAATATTCAAATTCCAAACAAAAGAGATAAGCATTTTGATTATTGGATTTTGGATATTATTTGTTTTTTGTAATTTGTTTTTTGTGATTTAATCTGAAACTTAAAAATTACTTAAAAACCATAATCGCCAGGCATACAACCCAATGCACTATAGTTGTCATTGGCAGCGAAGACGAGGGGCGTAAACCGTAATTAAAAAATCATAGGAGTATATTAACAGACATTACTATTCCATTTTTTCCAAACCATCTTCGGACATAATCAATGTGTTTCCTGACATTTTATATGGATAATGATGGCGCCGCCAATTAATAATATTGTACATATTTTTGCTCAGATTAATTGATTTCCCAACAGGAATTTTTAATTCAAGTCTTACTTTCTGGTCCCTCCAGTTAACATCTTCAGGTAATTCAAAATACGGACCAAAAACAAATGAGGTGTCGGTTTGTTTAAAATAATAAATGGTTTTCTCGGCTCTTTCCTTAGCGATGATTCCATTCTTTCCTCTTGCAGAGGCATATCTTATCAATTGAAAATTATTATTTTCACTTTTTGTAAATTCCAGTTTGGGTTCTCCAAAATATCTTCCGTTATCAGTAATAATCATTTCCCATTCATCAATCTCGATATAATCATCATAACCATAAATTTTCTCATAAAATTCATTATCATTCATATCAATATAAACCGTATTTGGAATTGGTTGTGTAATTTCATAAACTTCCTTTACAGTAACTTCATACTTAAAACTTCTAAAAATTTTAAATCCGAAATATATTGTAAAAATCAAACCGATAATCCAAAGATTAAGAGCAACAACTCCTAAAAACTTAATTCGTTCAAATCCGAAAATCAACCTGGCTGAACTATAAAGTAACATTATTAATGGAATGCCAATTAAGAAAAACAAGCCAACTTTAAATAATCCCGTATTAACAAAACCTCCAAAAATCAAATCAGTAAATACAGGGAAAGGAAAAGTAATAAATTCGGTATGGTTAAAAACAACAAAACCTCCCCAGCCGAAAAATGATGCGAGAAATGCTATTATCAGCGATATTCCTATAACAAACAAAATAACCCCGATAAGTATTACAATTATCTTCAGGAAGATTTTTAGAATACTTACAAAAACATTCAGTATGTCATCAAAAACGTTTCTATGTCCTACACTTTTTTTTTTATAGGATTGCTTTGCCTGATTTGTAAGGTCGTTTATTTTAGTTTTAAAATAATCAAATTCTTCACGGATTGATTTTTCAATATTTGAAACATTAACCTTTTCGCCTTTCATTTCAAGCCGTTCGGCAGTTGTTCGTGCTTCAGGAACTGCTATCCATAAAATTAAATATAAAAGAATCCCGAATCCTGAAAACATGGCAACAAGAAAACCTAACCTGAACCATAGCGGATCAATTCTAAAATAAGCTCCTAATCCGCTGCATACACCGCCTAATACCCTGTTATCTGTATCCCTGTATAACCGTTTAACACCTCTTGTATCATTAAAGGTTTGTTCCTCCCTGTCCTCTTCTTTTTCTTCCTCTCCAAATTCATAAGGTTGTCCCATAACAGAAACTACTTCATTAATATCATCAATAGTAATTACCTGCTTATCTTCACTTAACTTACTTTGTAAAATTTCGGCAATACGGCTTTCTATATCAGCAAAAATCTCATCGCTGCCATCTACATTTACAAAATGTTTTTTAATACTATTAAGATAGTTGCCTAATTTGTCATAAGCATCATCATCAATATTAAAAATTATTCCGCTTATATTTATTGAGAATGTTTTTTTCATAATATATGATTTATTTTGTTTTAACTTTTGATTTGCTTTTTTGAATAATGTCATTAACAGCAGCTACAAGATCCTGCCAGCTTATATTCAGTTCTTTAAGAACCTGCCCCCCTATTTCAGTAGTTTGATAATATTTTCTTGGAGGTCCGGACTTGGATTCTTCCCAGCGATAACTTAATAAACCTTCGTTTTTTAAGCGCATTAGCAAAGGATATAATGTTCCTTCAACTACAATTAATTTTGATTTTTTTAATTTTTCAATCATATCCGAAGCATAAGCATCTTTTTCCGAAATAATTGAAAGGATACAAAGTTCCAGTACCCCTTTTTTCATTTGAGCTTGTGTTTTTTCTATATTCATG
>CAZREZ010000289.1:0-4386 GCA_964599115.1 uncultured Bacteroidales bacterium | reverse complement strand
CTACCTTTGACGGATATAATTTTATCACAGGGTAAATGACCTGGTAAATAATTACTAATAAAGTTATTATTTCAGCAAATTTTTATAAATCTTATAATTTTCGTCATCAAAGCAAACAAAAACAACCTTTTCAATTGATGTATTGTTTTTAAGGAATAATTTTACTTCTTTGACTGCAATATCAGCAGCAAGTTCTTTTGGGTATCTGTAAACACCTGTGCTGATGTTTGGAAAAGCAATTGATTTACAATCATAATCTTTAGCGAGTTCCAGACTGTTAATATAACAATTTGCAAGTTGTAATTCTTCATTTTCCAATCCTGTGTTCCAAACCGGACCTACTGTATGAATTATATATTTAGCTGGCAAATTATATCCTTTTGTTATTTTTGCCTGTCCTGTATTGCAGCCATTAAGTTTTCTGCATTCTTCTTTTAATTCCGGTCCTGCAGTCCTGTGTATTGCACCGTCAACACCACCACCGCCTAAAAGTGTTTTATTTGCTGCATTAACAATTGCATCAACTTTTAATTTTGTTATATCACCTTGAATTAGTTCTATTCTGGTATCCATAATTTATTCAGATCCTTATAACAAAAAGCTGCCCTGTTTCATATTTAATTACGTTGATTTTATCGCCTTTTTCAATATAACCGGTTATTGCTGTTGCATCAAAAATTTCACCGTCAATTTCAACTTTACCTGCCGGACGAAGGTTTGTTTTGGCAATACCTTGCTTATTAATCATTTCTACATAAAGATTATCAGAGAAAGTATATCCCTCGTCAGCCTGTTGTGTTGTATTTAAAGCCAACTGTCCGAATATAGTTGTTGTAAAAAGTTTTTTGCTCGTATAAAACGAGCTTATCAAAGCTAAGAATATCGCAATAATTACAATAAAAAATGCCTTGACAAGTTCATTCAATCCTGTAATTTCACCATCAAAATTAAACTTACCGACCATACTTAGAGTTAATCCGGCTACAACGAAGATTATTCCCAATATTCCTGCTACTCCAAAACCAGGAATAGCAAAAATTTCAACAGCGATTAAAATTATTCCGACAATAAAAATTAGTATCTCCCAGTTATTTGCTAATCCTTCAACATAAAGAGGTGCAAAATACAATAATGCAGCAATTAATGCTGCTGCTGACGGAAAACCTATTCCCGGTGACTGAAGTTCAAAATAAATTCCGCCGATAATTATCATTATCAAAATTCCACTTACAAAAGGACTGATAAGAAAGCCAATTATTTTATCAACTCCGGAAAGTTTTTGTTCAATAATCTCATATTCTTCAACACCTGATAATTTTAAAACTTCTTTAATACTTTCGGCTTTACCTTCACAAAAGCCGTTTTTAATAGCTTCAGAAGTAGTAAAGGTTAAAACCATACCTGAATCAATAACTCCCGGAATAACTATGCGGGGGTCAACCATAGCTTGTGCTATTTCAGGGTCTCTTCCGCTGGCTTCGGCAGTTGAGCGCATCATTGAACGCATGTATGACTGGTATTTATCTGGCAAAGCCTCACCTGTTTGGTTCACAACCGTTGCAGCTCCGATATTAGCTCCGGGTCGCATATAAATACTATCACATGCTATTGATATCAATGCTCCTGCCGATGCTGCATTATTATCAATAAACACATATACCGGAATTTTTGATTGTAAAATTATTGTACGTATTGAATCGGCAGCATCAAGCAAGCCACCATAAGTGTTCATATGAATTAGTATCAGATCGGCATTAGTATCTCTGGCAACTTTAAAAGCATTCTGAGTTTTTCTCAGGACAGGTGGAGCAATTTCTTCTTTTATGTCATATTTATAAACAAGAAATGTTTTTTTGTCATCTGATGAAGAATTGTCAGAATTATCCGGAAATCCAAAAACAGTAAATATACTAAAATAAAAAATTAAGGTAAATAGTATCTTACAGCTTTGTTTTACTTTATTAGAATTAAAATGCATCATGATTGATTTTGGTCTTCATGTAGTTTTCTGTATAATTTTCTCCAAGCTTTTCTTCTCCAGTAAGTTCGTCGCCAGTATTTTCCCCATTTAATATTTGTCCATAAACGTTCATGTAAATAATAAAAAATTATTTTGGCAACAAATTCAACACTTGCAATAAGTATAGCGTTTCCAATACTATCTTCAATGGTTTTTTCAGTATATGCTCTAAAAACAATAAAACTGATAATAAAAGTAGCAAATGTAGCTAATATTCTATAACTTAATGCCTTGGCTAAGCTTCTTGAAGGACTGTCTTTTACAGATAATCCTGGAAATTTAAATTTTCCTTTAAAATTAGTTAAGAAACCCATTTGTATATTATATATCTATGATCAGAAAAATTAAGTGGCAATAATAGACATTTTTAACATTTTATCCAAAATAATTCTTAATCACATTTAAAAATTCATTAAAAATATTTTGATTAGATGTAATTATCTCTTTTCCGAATATGTAATTTTTATTACCAGAGAAATCACATACTTTTCCACCTGCTTGTTGCACAATCAAAGCTCCTGCAGCAACGTCCCACGGACTAAGTCCATACTCATAAAAGCCATCAAACCTGCCACATGCAACATAAGCCAAATCGACTGATGCTGAACCTAAGCGTCTGATACCCCGGGTGTTTTCCATAAAATATTTAAATAATTTAAGATACTCATCAAGCTTGCTGTAATCATAATACGGAAAACCTGTTGCCAATAAAGAATTATTTAGATTTGTGGTCTCAGAAACTTTTATTGGCATTCGGTTTAAAAACGCCTGACTGTTTTTCCAAGCATAAAAACATTCATGTAAATTTATCTCATAAATTACACCTGAGATAATTTCATTATCTTCCATTAAGGCAATGCTTATTGAGAACAGAGGAATAGAGTGAATAAAATTTGTAGTGCCATCTAAAGGGTCGATAATCCAGTTGTATCTTTCTCCTTTTTTGGTTTTTTGATTTTCTTCGGCAATAAATCCGGCTTCCGGTAATATTTTTAATAATTCGCGCATCAATCTCTCTTCAGCGGTTTTATCAACATAAGTCACGAAATTATGTGCACTTTTTTCTTCAATATCCGAAGATTTAATATTTCGTAACTCATTTTTTATAAAACTGCCAACCGAACGGCATAAATTACAAACCTGTATTGTGATTAATTCTAAGTTCATTTAAACTAATTTTTTTTGTATAAGTTAAATTCAAACAGCGATAATTTGTTATTATAACTCTTTTAATCATAATTAATCTGCTTGAATCAGCGTCTTACAAATCACTTACGGATTTAAGGAATCTGTTTTTAAAATACCATATTCCAAGTATCCCCGCGATAATAAATACCACAGATATAATTTCAGCCTGTGTTATTTCTTTTCCAAAGATATAATAAGTTTCATTAACTCTGATCTTTTCAATAAAAAAACGTTCAATACCATTTAAAATCAGGTAAATTGAGAAAAGCATACCAGGTACTTTTAATTTTTTTCTGATAAACCAAAGGATCAGGAATAAAATAAAACATATTGTAGTTTCATATACAGGAGTGGGAAAAACCGGCTGAGCCAGTTTAAAACAATGATCACCAAGACATCCTTCAATCGGTATCCCTTGATTTAAAATATTATGCGGATAATCATAAGCCCACAGACAGTCGGGAAGAAAGCTAAGCCATTCGGGTTTTGTGGCTAAGTTAACGACTCCCCAATCACCATCGCCTGAAACCTGACAACCGATCCGGCCTATTGCATAAGCTATCATCAGGGCAGGTGCTATGGCATCGGCTAAATAAACCCATGAAATGTTATTCCTTTTTGCATAATAAATTACAACAAAAGTTGCAATAATCAGTCCACCGTAAAAAGTTAATCCGCTAAATGAAAATATTGAACCAACAGGGTCGGACAAAAATTCGTCAAAATTTTCTAACTGGTGAAAAATTTTAGCACCGATAATTCCGGATATTGCAGCAACTAAAATTATCATGCCTGTCAGCTGGTATGGATGTATGGTTTCTTCAATCCACTCGGGCTTATCTGATTTTGTCTTTTGTTTTTTTCTGTAAGTGTAATATCCCGAAGCAATTCCAAAAATTAGTCCTCCCCAAAAATTACCTTCATAGGAAAATAAAAATTCCTGTGGGTTATCAGCAAAAAAACTGTAATTAAAAAATATCTCAACAATTTTGAATCCTAAAATAAATCCAATAATAATAGAAATAACAATTTCCTGTGTACTTGCAGGTTTGCCTTTTAGAATTTTCTTTTTCTGAGGTTTTAACAGACCTTCTTTTTCTTTTCTTTTAAGCTCAAGAAATAATGTTGTTCCTGCAATTATAAATGCAAGTGCAACAAAAAAACCATAACTCTGAATC
>CAZREZ010000288.1:0-4393 GCA_964599115.1 uncultured Bacteroidales bacterium | reverse complement strand
TCCCCTGATATGTGTTTTTAAATTGCTCATCCATGGTAATTACCATTTTAGGATAATTGTCTTTTATCTTTAACAGGTTTCCAAATTCACGTTCAATGGTTTTATCGTTATTTTTATTCAGAAGTAAAGACCTGACCGCTTTTTCAAAATCGGTTATTTCCTGGATCTCATCAATGAATATATAATTCATTTTTTCTTCGGAGGAATGCGCAATTATATATCTGTTGAGATCCGAAGCTGTTTTAATATCATCAAAAAAAATATCTTCTTTGTTGATATAAACAATATTTGCTTCTGGATTTTTTTTAAGAATTATCTGCATAATTTGGAAAAGCATAAAGCTTTTTCCCACACGGCGTTGTCCGGTGAATACTTTAGCAACAGACTTTTTTATAAAAGGCTCTATGCGTGATTTGTAGGTTTCACGTTGTATAATATTTGAAGGAAGCCTGAAAGTCATTAGGTTTAAATTATGGTTACAATTCCGGTAAAAATAAATAAAGTTTAAATTATGTTTACAACTTGTCCGGATAAAAAAGCCTGGAAGAAACGAGATGAATAGTAGTTTTTGTCATCGAATTACACGGATTGAACGAATGGTTGATTGATTGATTGTATGAATGGATGATTGATTGATTGTGTGATTGGATGAATGGATGATTGAATGATTATTCATAATTTATTTCATCTTCACGTAGTGTATAATCGTTATTCCAGGTTCCTTTTTCGTTTAGTATTCTTATTTGTGATTTGTTATAAGCAATTAATTTATTTTCTAATGAAAAATGCTTACCATCATAGATGTCAAACCATTTTCTGTCAATTTTATCTGCTTTTAATAATGCATATAATTGGCTATAGTTTTCAGCTAACGATCCAAGAGCATAATTGTTAAAATTTATATTTTCCTTTAATGATCTTCTGCCATATCCTTCGGCGATATTCGAATGAACAGAAAATGCAGAGTCTTCAACTTGACCTTTTACTTTGAAAGAGATATTATTGATATTTTCTATTTTCTTACTAACATAAACATATAAATCAATAGCTTCTTTCCAAACAGTTAGCTTTCTATATCCTCTGTTAATATTTTTGTTTCTTTCTATCAGATCATCCATTCATTCATTCATTTTACTCCATCACCCCATTACTCCTTCTTCAATCATCCAATCAATCAATCATCCATTCATTATCCTTTCCCTGTTTTCATTACAGCTTCGCCACGTTAGTCACATTATTGGATGTGCAGAATGGTGGCATTCAGGAAAAAAATTGTGCAAATATATCAATTGTCCACGGATTAAACAGATTTTCACGAATATTTTTTGTCATCCCCGTACGTTCATTCTTCACTACGGGGCAGGCGAATTAAACGAATTAAACGAATTATTTGTCCACAGATTACACAGATTTGCACGGATTATTTTGGTTTATGCAAAGTGTTATTTTTTTATTTATCCTTGTAATTAGTAGATGAGTTTTTTAATTTCCAAACTTCAATTTTTTACCCTGTAGATTTATCGTACCAGGGCCAAATTTTTACCCTGTAGCTTCAGTTTACAGGGCCAAATAAATTCCAAATCACCACAATCTTGTTTGGTTATTGGGATTTGTATTTTGGATATTATTTGAGTTTTGTGATTTGTTTATTGTGATTTTAAATTATACATGGTGGACCTCCATTGCAGCACCAATAATTTTATAAGTTTCATCTTTGTATAAGAATTCCTTATCCATAATCAATGTATTAAATAGTGTGTGTGTTTTTATCTGTGTAATCTGTGTAATCTGTGGATAGTTTTTTACTTTTTATCTGTTAAATCTGTGTAATCTGTGGACAGCTTTTTTTAGTGAAATTAGTGCAATTCGATGATAAGTTTATTTTGATGAATTACACTTATTGGCGTTACGCCTTTTGGTGTAATTATAAATTGTTATTAATAAAACATTTAAAGATTGGATCGGATAGTTCGTAATGATTGTTGATCCGTTCCACCATTCCATCTTCAATGAAAACATCAACGGCTTTTTGTGTACTGGAAACAGCTCCGAGATTATAACTTAAAGTCGCATGTCTAGAGAAAAGCCCAGTCAATTCGTGGCTTATTGCATATAATACTTTTTTACGATAGGCTGTTTGCTTGTTAATTAACTCCCAGTAATAATCTGATTTTAATTGTACAATATTTCCAACAGCTTCATCAACATCAATAGTTGATATTTCGGTTTTTTCGTTAAGAATTGCTGATTGCCAGATTTCGTAAGCAACAAATTGTATATAGTATGGTATATTATCAACAACTTTTAACAGATACTCAGCTACAACTCTTGAAATATTAATTCCATAATTCTGAAACCTTGTTTCTAAGTACTCGATTGACTTATCTTCAGAAATTTTACCAATTCCCATTACTGAAGCTGCATTATAAAAAGCTCTGTTTTTGTTGTTAAACATATCCTGCAACAAATGGGTTTTGCTCCCAAGAAACAAATATGAAACATTATCATGATGCTGAATACAGCTTCTGAGGATTTTCTCAAAATTATCACCGTTGAGCTTTGTAACTTCCTGAAATTCATCAAAAGCAATTATCCACTTACTTTCAGGTGATGATAATTGTTGCGGAAGATTTATAACATCTATTAATGTTTGGTCTCAAGTTCAGATAGTGCTTTCTTAACAAGTGATGACTTTCCATAACGTCTTGGTGCATAAAGTGTAACATTGTTACCTCCAGATAGGATTTGCTTTATGCGCAATAAGTCCTCTTCACGATTATAAAAATAATCACCTGATACGATGCTACCAAATTTGAAGGGGTTAGTTTTTTTCATTGCAATATTTTTCGTTGCTAGTTATTTCGCAACAATGTGCTTGTCATCGAATCACGCGAATTAATAGGATTAGAATTATTCGTGTAATTAGAGCAATTCGATAATTAATATTTTTTTCATCGAATTACGCGGATTAAACGAATTAGTTTGTCATCGAATTAAACGAATTAGACGAATTATTTTATTATGCAAAATGGTTTAAATTTTTCTTTTTTTTATCTGTGTAATTAGTAAATGAGTCTTTTAAATTCCAAAATTCAATTTTTTACCCTGTAGATTTATCGTACCGGGGCCAAATTTCAAATCACCACAATCTTGTTTGGTTATTGTGATTTGTATTTTAGATATTATTTGTTATTTGAGATTTGTTTATTGGTATTTTAAATTCAAGTTCACGAATTATTTTTGTCATCGAATTAAACGAATTAAACGAATTAATAGGATTGGGGTTTTTCGTGTAATTTGTGTAATTCGATGATAAGTTTTTTGATGATTAATAACGGATTAAGTATTATTTTTCTTTTGATAATTTAATTGCATGCCGGAACAAATCATCATTTATTCTATAGCCTATGTTTCGAAGTTTATTCAAATATGTTTCAGTGTCTTTTATAATACCTATTTTCATTAAAAGTAAAATTAATCCAATAGTACCAATTACTTCTATATTTAAACTATACGCACAGTTTCTGGCAGCTTTGTCATCCAGGGCGGCGATAAATCCATCATTTGCTTTTGAGATAGCAATCACTTCAGTTTCACCTTTTCCCAAATCCCAGGCATTAATATAGGATGGTATATTTCCAACATCCCTGATATATGAATTTCCTTTATCAGAAATCCATTTATGGGCTTCATCCTTCTGCTGGAAAATTTCCTCTTTTACCCCTGTTGGTATAACAAATTCTTCAAACATAGATGGTATATGACTAATCAATTCCAGCTTTGTTAAAAAAATAATTGGAGAAGCATTAATTACAAGCTTCATATTAGTTTTAGATATAGATTAGGTTTACTTATTGTTCAGAGTTAATCAAATTTACTTCATGATCCAACTCTTCATTTGACATCTGGAATGGGGATACACTATGTTGCTTTAGAATTTCCAAAAACTCTTGTCTGGATATATTGCCTATTTCGGCTGCTTTGGATTGTGATATCTTGCCTTGTTCATACCATTTAGATAATGCTGCTGCCAGCATTTCACGGGCAAAGTCATCGGGATTTTGCCTTAAAGCGGAAAATCCATTTTCTGGGATATTTAGTGTTAATTTATAACTCATTAAATTATATTTATACTATATATAACGAAAAATCAGTTAATTTGTTACAGTGTAAGAATTAATATTGGTGTAATTAGCCTGCCCCGTGGTGAAGCGTACTGGGGTCAAATTCGTGGACTATTTTTATTACAGCTTCGCCACGTAAGTCACATTTTTAGGTGTGCAGAATAAAGGTATTTTGAAAAAATTCTGGCAAATATATCAATTATCCACTGATTACGCAGATTAACACAGATTTTTTATGTCAAGATTAAGCGTTTGTATTGTAAACTTTT
>CAZREZ010000287.1:0-4412 GCA_964599115.1 uncultured Bacteroidales bacterium | reverse complement strand
TATTGGTGCTAAGACTGGCAATGCTGCTATTGAAAGTGATACAAAACCTGCTGAGAAGAAAAAAACATTTTGTTCAGAGCCATCCGGCATAGTGGCATAAGCATTAAGTCCACCGGGAAATGATAATAAGGATTCATCTTCCATATTACTGAAATGAATAAGTGTAATTTCCAATTGACCGACTAAAGGCTCTCCTCCTGAGGTTTTTAATATTGTTCCGGTAGGGATGAACAATCTTGCATCACCTCCGGGTGTTGAAATATTTATATTGTTGGTAACTTTGCCCTCAGAATCGGTAGTTCCACTATAATCAACAATTTTTGTTACGCCATTCGGGAGATTGTAAAAATCAGCCATTTGAATTTCGTACATAAATTCTCCTTCATTGATAATTGTTATATTCTTACTTGTGCTAATGTAACCGTTCAGATGCGCAACAACTGTAAACGTTACAGGATTCTCCTTTGTAGGAACAACCTTAGGATCTAAAGCAAGACTAAGAAATCCCTTAATACTTGAATAACCGGATTTCTGTAAACCGATATTGTCAATCACATCGTCAGCATTTGGGCCGGTAATAGTGACTTGAACGTTTTTATCATTTTCCCAACCAATTAATTCACCGGTTTTTGCATCAATAAACTTTATGGAAAAGCTTGTTTTAATTGGATCAAAATTTACAATAAGCTTAACTCCGTCTGTAGGATTTGTTACTTTTTTACAAGATGGAGTAAATAAAACTACGGCTATCAACAAGCACGTTGTTAGTCTGATAAAAAATAATGTTTTTAATTTCATAATATATTAGTTTTAAGTTGTTATTATAATATTCTAAAAGATAATTGAAAAGTTATAATGGGATATATGCTAAAATCACTCATATTGTCATTAATTATTTTTTCTTGTTCTATGGAAGCAGTTGGAGTTATCATGCCTGTTGCAGTCATATCAGTATTTGGTGAACCCCAAAAAATGGCACCAATTTCGAAATTGAATGAAATAACTTTGCTGTCGGAAATCGGTTTTCCAAAGCCAATACCGAGGTAAGGGCAAATTTTATTTGGGGTTATTACAATTTCAAGCTCACCTATTTCATCAGGAGTTATTTCAAGTTTACCGACATTATATGATTTTGTCGGATTCCCTTTGATTATTTCCTCTGAGAAATTGTAAAAAACACCGGCTGTCAAATGTATTTTATTTGCAAAAAACCAATCACCCAAAAGAGTAATAGCGCCCAATTTATATTTAGCCTCTCCGTCAACTTCAAAATCTTCGTAAATTTTTTTATACGTATAAGCGCCATAGTTTCCTCCTGCACTGATACAAAATGAACGGTTGATAGATTTAACCAATTCCAAGCCTACGCCAAATGTACCAAGTTTTATCCCGATAGCCCATCCCGGTGAAAATTCCGAAATGTTTGTAACTTCTGCTTCACCTTCCTGAGAGTAAAGCGAATAAGGTAAAGAAATTAAGCTGATAAACAAACTTAATAAGATAATTTTAATTGTTTTTTTGTTTTTCATAATCTTCTTTTTATATATATTTAAAAGCAAATATATAAAATAAATGTGCTGTTGTCAAATTTAATTAAAAAAATATCTTGTTTACAAGAAAAATTTATTTACATTAGATTTTTATTTTATAAATATTACTATATGATTAATTTCTCAAATTATCATAAAATATTGTTAATCAATACCATTATAGTATTTTTAATTTTAATTTCCTGCCAAACCAAAAACGACAAAGAAAAATCAACGGATGTTTTAAACCAAAAGCTGGATACAATAAGCCGCTTGGATGAAATTATTGAAAGAGGAAAGTTAATAGCAATAACAGATTATAATTCAACAAATTATTTTATTTATCGCGGACAACCTTTAGGTTATCAGTTTGAATTATTAAAATTATTTGCAGACCATTTAGGTGTAAAACTTGAAATTATAATTAAAAATGATATTAATGAAAGTTTTGAATATTTAAATAGTGATAAATGTGATTTAATTGCCATAGGTTTAACTATTACTAAAGAGCGAAATAAATTGGTAGATTTCACAGAACCGTTTAATCAGACTCGTCAGGTTTTGATACAGCGAAAACCCGATAACTGGAGAAAGATGAAAACAATGGATGAGATTAATAAACAATTAGTCAGGGATCCGTTGGAACTTGCAGGCAAAACTATTCATATACAAAAAAGTACTTCTTTTTTACAAAGGCTACAAAACCTTTCGGATGAAATTGGTGACAGTATAATTATTATTGAAGACCCTGAAAAAGAAGTTGAAGAATTAATTACCGCTGTTGCAAAAAAGGAAATTGATTATACTGTTTGTGATGAACACATTGCTTTGGTTAATAAAAAATACTATCCTGATATTGATGTTAAAACTCCTGTAAGTTTTTCGCAAAATATAGCATGGGCGGTAACTAAGGGTGAAAAAGAGCTTTTAGCTGAAATAAATAATTGGATTTCAGGATTTAAAAATTCGCTTACTTGCAGATTGATATACAATAAATATTTTAAAAATCCGCGATCAGTAAATATTGCAAGAAGTGAATTTCATTCAATACATGGTGGGAAGATTTCACAATATGATGATATAATAAAATCTATTAGTAAAAAAAATAACTGGGATTGGAGATTAATTGCTTCGTTAATTTATCAGGAATCCGGTTTTCGTCCTAATGTAAAATCTTGGGTAGGAGCTTATGGATTAATGCAATTGATGCCTTTTACTGCCGCGAAATATGGAATTGACAGCTTGTCAACACCTGAAGAGCAAATTGAAGCTGGTTTAAAATTCATTCAACTGATTGACAAGCAATTGCCGAAAGAAATTTCTGATAAAGAAGAAAGAAAAAAATTTATTTTAGCATCTTATAATGCAGGTATTGCTCATGTTTATGATGCCAGGCGATTAGCTGAAAAAAATAATAAAGATCCAAATATCTGGACAGGCAATGTTGATGAATTTATTTTACTCAAATCCAATCCAAAGTATTATCGCGACCCTGTTGTAAAATACGGATATTGCAGAGGTGAAGAACCCTATAATTTTGTTAATGAGATCTTAGAAAGATACGAGCATTACAGAAATGTGATTAAAAATTAACCGGATTTTTTATCCCATAAAAAAAACCTGCAGGTATCTTTAATTGATTGGTCTAATTTTCTAAATTCAAAATTCAGAGCTTTTTTAATTTTTTCATTTGAGTAATAATACTTCTGGGTTGCAGTTCTGACTGTTTCTTTGGTTATTAGAGGATCGGCACCGGTTATTAAACTTCGCATTTTTTCAAATCTCCAAACCAGTCCGCTACAAAAGGGATTCATATTATATTTCGGTTTGTTTTTTCCAAGGTTACCGGCAATTAAATTAAAAAAATGTTCATATGATACATTTTCCGAATTTAAAACAAAGCGCTCGTTTTTTATATTACTCTCCATCAAAATGTTCATTATTTTAGCAACATCACGTACATCTATATAGCC
Source organism: uncultured Bacteroidales bacterium (assembly GCA_964599115.1). Taxonomy (GTDB): domain Bacteria; phylum Bacteroidota; class Bacteroidia; order Bacteroidales; family JADFUO01; genus JADFUO01. Next base: position 910 of record CAZREZ010000287.1, on the reverse strand, counting down.
ATTAACTCCTTTTGTATAAAAATTCAAACCGTTCTGCACTATAGAAAAAAGTCTTAAGCTGCCATTTTCCCAATTACCTGGTCCTATAATAATTGAAGGATTGATTATAACAGCATCTAATCCTTCTCCAGTTCCTCTCCAGACTTCTCGTTCAGATTCATGTTTACTTATAGCATAAACCGATTCCTTTTTTGAATATTTCCATAATGTTTGCTCATCAATGAGTTCATTAGCTTCAGCTCTGCCCAGAGCGGCAATAGAACTAATGTGGCATAATTTTATTACCTTTTTATCCAAAGCAACATTAACAATATTTGTTGTTCCCTGTGCATTAATTGCTATAACAGAATCCTGTTCTTTTGAGCTAAAAGAAACTTTTCCGGCACAATGATAAACTTTCGAAACACCTTCCATTGCCTTGTCAAGTGAAAAAATATCAAGTATATCACCTTCTACCCATTCAATATTTTTAAAGTAATTACTCTGATTATCTGAGTAATATGAAAATAATTTCTTTACCTTATTTAAATCGCTTGTTTTCCGTTTTAATGCTCTAACCTTTTTCCCTGATTTTGTTAAATCAAATAAGAGGTGTGAGCCAACTAATCCTGTACCTCCTGTAACTAATACCATATTGTAATATTATCTTGTAAAACTTTGTTTTTAGTAACAATAAATCGAAATTTTACATTTAATCAATTCCTATTCTCTGGATTTGAGGATAGATTTTAAAAAATGGTATCCTTATGACTGAAAGGAAACCGTATTGACGGACAACCTTCGTTCGTAAGGGGAATAAGGGTATAAAGGTATAAGGGTGTTGGGGAAACATGAATAATGTAAAGACAAAGCCTTGTAGTTAAAACATACCCTATTTTCCCTTATTCTCCCTATTTCCCTTATTTCCCCT
>CAZREZ010000286.1:0-4417 GCA_964599115.1 uncultured Bacteroidales bacterium | reverse complement strand
AAACGACATAATTGACATATCAAAAATTGAAGCAGGGCAGTTAAACATTAACTTTGCCGATTGCGACATAAATAAGGTTATGTATGAAGTTTATCAGTTTTTTAACGAAAATAAAGATATTTATGATGATAATAAAATTGTATTTCGTTTTAACAAAGAAAATAAAATTGAAAATTTATTTACTTCTGTTGATGAACTTCGTTTAAAACAAGTATTTATTAATCTTATCGGAAATGCTTTTAAATATACCGATAAAGGATATATTGAATTTGGATATTTATTTCTTAACGAAAAAATCATCCAATTTTATGTAAAAGATACAGGTATAGGAATACCTGAAGATAAATTTGAATTTATTTTTGACCGTTTCCGTCAGGTTGATGATTCCTTCACAAGAAAATATGGAGGTACAGGTCTTGGATTAGCTATTTCAAAAAAATTAATAAATTTAATGGATGGCAGAATGTGGATTGAATCCGTAGCAGGAAAAGGTTCTACATTTTTCTTTAGCTTACCATACATCCCTGTTTCAAAATCATTAGAAATTCCAACCCATAAAAATAGTCTATCCAATCAAAAAATAAACCTTAACGGGAAAGGGAAAACAATTCTTGTTGCAGAAGACGTAGATTCAAACTACCAATACATTGAAGCCTGCCTTATTAAAACAAAAATAGATATTTTTAGGGCAAAAAACGGTAAGGAAGCTATTAGAATTTGTAAAGAAAACAAAGATATTAACATTATATTAATGGATATTCAAATGCCTGTATTAAACGGGATTGATGCTGCAATAGAAATAAAGAAATTTCTAAAAAAAACTCCTATAATTGCTCTTACAGCCTATGCAGTACAGGACAAACTTGAAGAAATTTCAAAAGGGCCATTTGAGGATTCCCTTACCAAACCTATCAATACCGACGATTTGTTATTCGCTTTGAATAAACATATTCTTTAAAAGTAATTCATCAATCCATTAAATCTTTTCCTCCACAAATAATCCGAAAATTATCAATAATTCGGAATAAATCTAATTTTATATTTATATTTGCACCTCCAAAAATTAAAACACTAATATAAATGAATATTGAAAAAGAAGATACCGGTGAATTAACCGCAACAGTTAAAATTGAAATAAATGAAGATGATTATCGTGATCCGGTAAATAAAACGCTTAGGGATTATCAGAGAAAAGCTAATATGCCAGGATTCAGACCGGGTAAAGTTCCATTTGGAGTGATAAACAAAATGTACGGAAAGGGTGTTTTAGCCGAAGAGGTTAACAAAATTTTATCCGATTCATTAGCCAAATATATTACTGATAACAAAATTGATATTTTGGGAAATCCTTTACCAAATACTGAAAAAAACCAAAAAATTGATTTTGAACATCAAACAGAATTCGAATTTTATTTTGATATAGGCATATCACCAAAATTTGACCTGAATTTATCTGATAAAATTAAGATTGATTATTACAAAATAAAAGTTGACGATACTGTAGTTGATAAATATTTAAACGACCTTTGCAAAAGACACGGTAAAGTCACAAATCCTGATAAAGCCGGCGAAGGAGATGCTGTTTATGGGGAAATCTTGCAATTGGACGATTCAGGAAATATTTTGGAAAACGGTATAAATAACAAGACTTCTATAGGTTTGGATTATATAAAATTAAAAACCGTAAAGAATAAATTTACCGGACTTAAAAAAGGAGATAAAGTAGTTTTTAATCCTTTAAAAGCAACAAAAAGTGCAATTGACACATCCACAATGCTGGGGATTTCAAAAGAAGAAGCCGAAAAACTTGATAATGATTTTCAGTTAACTGTTGAAGAAATTTCAAGTGTAACTCCTGCAGAAATAAATAAAGAATTATTTGATAAGGTATATCCGCGTGATAATATTAAAGATGAAAATCAACTCAGAGAAAAAATAAAAAATGATGCAATTGTTTCGTTTGCAACAGAAAGCGAAAGGCAGTTCATGGATAATACAATGAAAAAACTAATTGAAGTGACTGAAATAAAAATACCTGATGAATTTATGAAAAGATGGCTGTTGGAAAGCAACAAAGATAAAATAACCAAAGAACAACTTGACACTCAATACGACAATTATTCCGAAACATTTAAATGGCAGTTAATTGAAAATAAAATATTAACAGATCATAAAATTGATATAAAGGAAGAGGATATAAAAAATCACATCAGGGAATATTTCGTTCATCAAATGCCACATACTGAAAAAAACAAAGAAGCTGAAGAAAGACTTAATGAAATTGTCAACTCTATAATGCAAAATAAAGAAGAAGTTAAAAAAATCTATGAAAGATTACTTGAGAAAAGATTATTGGACCTATTCAAATCTACACTTAAATTAAATAATAAAAATATCAGTTACGAAGAATTTGTTACATTAGCTACCAAAAAAAATTAAATATTACGTTATGAATAATGATGAATTTAAAAAATATGCAATAAAAGACAGGGGAATAAGTAGTTTAACTCTTGAGAAATACATCTCGGTATCGGGAAATTACATTTCACCTACTATCATTGAAGAGCGCCAGATGAATATTGCTACAATGGACGTTTTTTCAAGATTAATGATGGACCGGATAATATTTCTCGGTGTACCTATTGATGACTACGTAGCCAATATAATTCAGGCTCAATTGCTTTATCTTGATTCTGTTGATCCGAAAAAAGACATTCAGATTTATTTGAATACACCTGGCGGCTCAGTATATCCCGGATTAGGAATTTACGATACAATGCTTTATATTTCTTCGGATGTAGCGACAATCTGCACAGGAGTAGCTGCTTCAATGGGTGCAATTCTTTTATGCGCAGGAACAAAAGGAAAACGTACTGCATTAAAACATTCAAGAATACTTATTCACCAGCCTATGGGAGGTGCACAAGGTCAGGCTTCTGACATTGAAATTACTGCCCGCGAAATTCAAAAACTAAAAAAAGAGCTTTACGAAATACTCGCTTTGCATTCGGGTCAGACATACAAAAAAATATGGAAAGATTCTGACAGGGATTATTGGATGACAGCACAAGAAGCTAAAGAATACGGAATGATCGATGAGGTTCTTCAGAAAAATAAAAAATAGTATTATGACAAAAAAAATTGATTCTTGTTCATTCTGCGGCAGGAAAAAATCTGAAACAAATATACTCATAGCAGGATTAAATGCTCATATTTGCGATTACTGTGTTGATCAAGCTCAAATAATTATAAAAAAAGAAATGCCTGCCAAATATCACATTGACTCTCATGACGTTAAACTTCTTAAACCTTTTGAAATAAAAAATCATCTCGACCAATATGTTATCGGGCAGGAAGAAGCAAAAAAAGTTTTAGCTGTTGCAGTCTATAATCATTATAAAAGAATTAACCAACCTCAGTCAAAAGCTAAAGATCAGGATGTTGTAATTGAAAAATCTAATATAATTATTGTTGGCGAAACCGGAACCGGTAAAACTCTTTTAGCGAGAACCATAGCAAAAATGCTTCATGTGCCGTTTTGTATTGCTGATGCAACAGTTTTAACGGAAGCAGGTTATGTTGGCGAAGATGTTGAAAGTATTTTATCAAGATTGCTTCAGGTAGCCGATTATAATGTAGAAGCTGCCGAAAAAGGCATAATATTTATTGATGAGATAGACAAGATATCCAGAAAAAGCGATAATCCTTCAATAACCCGCGATGTTTCGGGTGAGGGTGTTCAACAAGCATTGCTAAAACTTCTTGAAGGTACTATTGTTAATGTACCTCCGCAAGGAGGACATAAGCATCCCGAACAAAAAATGATACAAATAAATACACAAAATATTCTCTTTATTACCGGAGGTGCATTTAATAGTATTGATAAAATTATAGGTTCACGATTGCAAACAAACATTATCGGATACAGTACCAATAAAGAAAAAGAAAGGATTGATAAAGATAATATGCTGCAATACATTGCACCATCCGATTTAAAATCATATGGACTGATACCTGAAATTGTAGGTCGTTTACCGGTTGTCACTTATTTGCATCCTTTAAAAAAAGAAACATTAAGACGAATTCTTACAGAACCTAAAAATGCTCTTGTAAAGCAGTTTATAAAGTTATTCGAAATGGATAAGATTAAGCTAAGTTTTGATGAAAATGTTTTGAATTATATTGTTGACAAATCCATTGAATCCAAGCTCGGTGCCCGTGGATTACGTTCAATTATTGAAATAATTTTAACTGATGCAATGTTTGAATTGCCTTCAAAAAATAAATCAAAAGAACTGAATATTACACTTTCATACGCTAATAAAAAATTTAATAAAACAAACACTTCAAGGCTTAAAGTAGCTTAAAGTAGCGGTAAAAAAAATCAAGCTGCCTATGCAACTGTAATCTACCACTT
>CAZREZ010000285.1:0-4427 GCA_964599115.1 uncultured Bacteroidales bacterium | reverse complement strand
TTTGATCAGCTGCCATTTAATACTTGCCGGGTCTTGTCCTGAGCTGTAATATTGCGTAAATCCGAACTTGAATAAACAAAGTAAAAAAAATAATAATATGATTTTTTTATACAGGCTCATAAATTTTTTGATTTTCAAAATTAATAAAATTCTGTAATATTGAATAATAGTAAACTAACAGGTTTTCTTCAAGCTGTTAGGTTGAGAACTTTAATAAAAAATAATGAATTTAGAATGTAGAATGTAGAAAGACAAAAAACATTAGAGAATAGCCGTAAGCGGTTTCAAACCGCTTACCGGCTAAAGAACAATAGCAGTCGGCAAACTTCGTCTACGCTCAGTTTGACTTTATCATAGTTTAAAGGTTATTAGTCCTGGGGAGCGGAGGCGAACCAGGAACAAAGTTACAGTTGCAGCAGCAGGCCATAGTTAGCAAGCAGATTTACTCTTTAAAAATAATTGGTTGATTTTTGAAATTAAGATATTTATTTATATTTGCTATTTAAATTTTTATGATTGTTGATTGTGAGTTTTAAGTAGAATATTAATTAATTATAAAAATTAAGTAAATATGAAAAAACTTTACAAATTAACAATGCTGTTCATAGCATTAACAATGAGCACAAGCCTGATAGCAGATGGAACACAGCCTCCTGGTTCAGGAATTGTAGGAGATCCTTATCAGATTTCTACATTAGATCATTTATTATGGACCAGTCCAAATACGACTAAGTGGAGTAAATATTATAAACAAAACGTCGATATTGATGCTTATACAACAAGTAAATGGAACAGCGACGGTTACTGGGGTTACTATGGATTTTCACCTATATGCAACAACTCTAGCAGATTCGAGGTTTCGTATGATGGAGATGGGCATACTATTGATGGAATTGCAAAAACAATTAGTCAGGATGCCAGTATTGGGGTATTTTCACCTAATAAAGGGCGAGGTGCTATGACTCTTCAATTTAATACAAATCTCTCGGCTGGAACGACCATTACCTTGCCACTGTATGGAACAGTAAATGTTACAGTGGACTGGGGAGATGGTTCTAATACCGACAATTATACCACAACAGGAAATAAAACCCATACTTATGCATCAGAGGGGACATATACAGTTAGCATAAGCGGATCACTCACACAATTTGGGCATGGTGATAATTCATATACAAATGCCGATAAGCTTGTTAAAGTAACCAGCTTTGGCTCCATTGGACTTACTAGTCTTTCCGGTGCGTTTTATGGCACCGCTAATCTTGATGAGGTTCCAACAATTCTTCCTTCTGAAATCACCGATCTGTCAAATACATTTAGAGGTACTGGCAAAGAGAGTATTACGTGGCTCAACAGTTGGAGTGTAAGTAGTGTAACTAATATGGCCAATATGTTTAGAGGTGCGAATGCTTTTAATCAGGACATTAGTAGCTGGTCTGTCAGTAGTGTAACCTCTATGTATTTTATGTTTTATCATTCGGATGCTTTTAATCAGAACATCGGTGGTTGGGATGTAAGTAGTGTAACTAATATGCGTGCTATGTTTTTGGATGCGAGTGCTTTTAATCAGACTCTTAACAGTTGGGTTGTTAGTAATGTAACAACTATGGCAGGTATGTTTGGTGGTGCGAGTGCTTTTAATCAGCCTCTCAACAATTGGGATGTAAGTAGTGTAACTGATATGAGCAGTATGTTTTCTAATGCAAGTGTTTATAACCAGCCTTTAAACAATTGGGATGTAAGTAGTGTAACTGATATGAGCAGTATGTTTTCTAATGCAAGTGTTTATAATCAGACTCTTAACAGTTGGGTTGTTAGTAATGTAACAACTATGGCAGGTATGTTTGGTGGTGCGAGTGCTTTTAATCAGCCTCTCAACAATTGGGATGTCAGTAATGTAACTAATATGAGCAGTATGTTTAATGAAGCTAGTGCTTTTAATCAGTCTCTCAATAATTGGGATGTCAGTAATGTAACTAATATGAGTGGTATGTTTTGGACTGCTAGTAATTTTAATCAACCTCTCAACAATTGGGATGTAAGCAAAGTATCAACTATGGCACATATGTTTCGAGATGCAAGTTCTTTTAATCAGCCCCTAAACAATTGGAATGTAAGTAATGTTTCTAATATGTACTTTATGTTTCTTAATGTGACTCTTTCAACAGCAAATTACGATGCACTGCTAATTGGATGGGCTGCTTTGGATTTGTATAATGGCGTGGATTTTTATGGAGGAAACAGCACGTACAGCTCGGGTGCCGCTGCAACTGCAAGGGCAAGTATAATTGCGGACGATTACTGGTCAATAACTGATGGTGGGCCTGCCCCTTATATTAGCTGGGATGGTTCTTTTGGTTCTGACTGGAACACGGCAGCTAACTGGAGTGGAAATTCTGTTCCAACATCAACAGATAATGTGATAATCCCCGATGTAGCCAATGATCCTGTTATTGATACCTATACAAATGCTGTTTGTAATACCCTCACCCTAGAACCTGGTGCAACCCTTACAGTTAGTGGGGACCTTGTAGTGGGTAATTAAATATTTAGCAGTAAAACAAAGAAAGAATCCATGAAAAGGGAAGGCCTAAGACAGAAAAATTGGAATAAAAAATAAATTAATCGGCAATAAGTGATCGTAATTCCTAATCCGTAATTCGTAAAAGTGACAGATGCAGTAGCAGTGGCAAACTTCGACTACGCTCAGTTTGACTTTATCTTAGTTTTAAAAAATAATAGTAATAGTTTTTGCAAAAATCAAAAATCAAAATAATTCCATAAAGGATCATCAGGTGGTAAGGCAGTGATTGATATCTTTTCTTTGCTTACAGGATGAATAAACTCAACTTTTCTTGCATGCAAACTAATTGAAGCATCTTTGTTTGAACGCGGGAAACCGTATTTTAAATCTCCCTTAACCGGGCAGCCGATTTTTGCAAGTTGTACTCTTATCTGATGGTGGCGGCCTGTTAATAATTCTATCTCAAGAAGATAATAATTGTTACTTGTGTTAATCAATTTGTAATTTAATTCAGCACCTTTGGTTCCGGATTTTTCTTTGTGATAAGCTGTTGATTTATTTATTTTTTCGTTTTTTATTAAATAATGTTTAAGAAAGCCGGATTCAGCAGGAGGTTTGTTTTTTACAATTGCCCAATAAAATTTCTTTATTTCACGATTTTTTATAATTGAATTTAATCTTGCAAGAGCTTTGCCGGTTTTAGCAAAAATTACAATACCGCTTGCCGGACGGTCTAACCTGTGAGCTACACCTAAAAAAACATTTCCGGGTTTATTGTATTTGATCTTTATGTATTGTTTTATTTTTTCAACAAGTGGTTCATCACCGGTTTTATCACCTTGTACAATTTCGGAAGGACTTTTGTTAATGATTATCAGATGATTATCTTCGTATAGTGTCTTGTTTTGAAGAGAGTAATTCATTAATACTGTTCCCTTTCATTAGGGAAGTTCAAAGTTTTAACATCATTGATATATGACCGAACCGAACCCTTTATCTCTTCACTAAGATTGTGATACCTTCTTAAAAATCTTGGAGAGAACTTTTGAGTAATACCGAGCATATCATGCAAGACCAAAACCTGACCGTCAACATCTTTGCCTGCTCCGATTCCGATTATCGGTATTTTTAATTCTTTTGTCACGCGGGCGCCAAGTTTTGCAGGGATTTTTTCCAATACAATTCCAAAACAACCTGCTTTCTCAAGTAAATGTGCATCTTCAACTAATTTATCAGCTTCTTTTTTATCTGTTGCCCTAACAACATAAGTCCCGAACTTATGAATGGATTGTGGGGTTAGTCCTAAGTGTCCTAAAATAGGAATACCTGCAGAGAGTATCCTGTCAACCGATTCGATAATTTCCTTGCCACCCTCCATTTTTATTGCATTTGCTCCTGCTTCCTTCATAATTCGGATAGCTGAATGTAAAGCTTCTTTTGAATTTCCCTGATATGTTCCAAAAGGCAGGTCAACAACTACTAAAGCTCTTGAAACGGCACGCATAACTGCAGTGGCGTGATAAATCATTTCATTAAGAGTTATTGGCAATGTGGTTTTGTAACCCGACATCACATTTGATGCAGAATCACCAACGAGAATAATATCTATTCCTGCCTCATCAAGTAATCTTGCCATTGAATAATCATAAGCTGTCAACATTGCAATTTTATCACCCTTTAATTTCATTCCCTGCAAAATGTGTGTTGTAACTTTGCTAACTATATTTGCTTTTATCATGATAAATTTTATTTAAAAATTAGTTTACAAACATACTGCAATTCTTCTTTAAAATGAATTATTTTTACTATATTTTTCAGATGTGATAATTTATATAAAATATTTCAAATTTATTTTATATTTTTGCAGCTATGAAAAAAATAAATCTCTTATTAGTAATTTTAT
>CAZREZ010000284.1:0-4450 GCA_964599115.1 uncultured Bacteroidales bacterium | reverse complement strand
TTTATTTCAAGTAAATAAAATCCCTCTAAATCTAATGTCTTCAATTGATTTATTAAACTAATATTATTCTTTTTAATTTTTTTTAATATTTTTGAATTATTAGTAAATAATACATTAATGAAATTAATTTCTTCATTCGTAAATTTATAAGATAAAAATAAATTAAGGACTTCTGCAACTTGAATAGAGATTTGTCGTCTTTGTTTAACACTTTCACCAATACTATAGGAATGTATAGCTTCTTTTGTATGATAAAATAACTTTAGCCCTTCACTACATAATAAATCTGAAGACCATAAATTAGATTTTTGTATTTTATCGGATTTCATTAACATACCAAATATTCTCATAGAAATTTTCCTTTATTCTTTTTTATTTACAGTTTTGTTGTTTTAAGTGTTCTTATTAATTAATTTATCTAATGTATCAATGTGAATGCTTTTTCTATTTCTTCATAATTAACATTAATTTTATCAAATAAAATATCAAGAACTTCCTTTTTTTGTTCAGATTCTTCGATTATTATATACTTTATATCCGCTATCTCAAATATTAATCTTTATTTTTTAAGATACTCTGCTCGAGCTCTTTTGTAAAGAGAGCGTAATAATTTAATTCATTATTACCAACCCTATTAATCATAATAAATCTGCGTGAATCAGCGTCTTGCAATTTATTTTTGTATGGAAACGATAGTAAATTTATTTGGCAAGCCACTCAGCACTTGTAATGACCTTACCATTACATTTGACTTTTCCAAGAAAAGTATGACCAGAATTGACAACCCCAACACCTTTCGGTGTTCCTGTCATTACAATGTCCCCATTATTTAAACTTATGAATGTTAACAATTCAGTTAAAATTTCATACGGTTTATGTATCATCAAGTCAATGTTTCCGGATTGAATATTTTCGCCATTTATGTCCAATTCAATACTCAGAGTTGAACTGATACTGGAAATTTCAACAAACTTACTAAATACAGCAGAACCATCAAAAGCTTTGGCACGTTCCCATGGAAGCCCTTTGGATTTTAAGCGATTTTGTAACTTTCTCTTGGTAAGATCAAGACCAAAGCCAACCGCTGAAAAAAAACCATTTTCAAATAGAAAACACAACTCTCCTTCATAGTGAAGTTGCTCTTTATGAAATGATTGCAATTCATTTGATATTGCTGAATTCGGCTTTAAAAAAAATATCATTTCATCTGGGATTTCATTACCTAACTCTTCAATATGCTCAACATAATTTCTGCCCACACAAACGATTTTCGATGGTGTAACGATTCTGTTTTCTACTACAATAGTTTTCATGTTTATATCCAAGCATACGGGGTAAAAATATTGATTTCATAAATCCGTGTACTTGTAACAAAACAAAAATACAAAAAAAAAGAGAGAATCAATGTCCTCTCTTTCTTTAATTTTTATGTCAAAAAGTAAATTATTTTTCTCCCAACATCAATCGTTTGAAAACAGTTACTTTTAGCTCTTTATCTGCTTCGGCAAGATATTGCTTAACAGTTTTTTTAGTATCTCTTATAAAATCCTGATTTAAAAGAGTGTTGTCCTTAAAAAATTTATTTAATTTACCTATAGCGATTTTTTCAAGAATGTTCTCGGGTTTGCCTTCCTGTCGGGCTTGTTCCATTCCGATATCTTTTTCACGCTCAATGGTTTTTTCATCAATATCATCTTTATCAACAGCAAGGGGATTCATAGCTGCTACCTGCATTGCGAGTTCATGTCCTATGTTTTCAATATCTGAAACATTATTTTTATTCAAACCCAGTATTGTTGCCAAACGATTACCATGATGATTATATGCAAAAACAATCGGTGCTTCAATAAATGCGCAATTGGACATTTGGATTTTTTCACCAATTTTCCCCATCTCGTCACTTAGACTTTCTTCAACTGTTCTTCCATTCAAATCAAGTGATTTCAACTCATCAATTGATTCAGGTGTTTTGGCAATAGCCAGATCAGCAATTGAATCTACATAGTCAATAAAATCCTGATTTTTTGCAACAAAATCGGTTTCACAATTTATTATAACGATTGCTGCAAAATTTTTATCAGAATTTGTTTTAGCCAAAACAATGCCTTCAGTTGCTTCTTTGTCTGCACGTTTGGCGGCTATTTTTTGTCCTTTTTTTCTCAGGTAATCAATGGCTTTTTCAAAATCACCATCATTTTCAACAAGTGCTTTTTTGCAATCCATAATTCCTGCACCTGTTTGTTTTCTTAAGTTGTTTACTTCTGCTGCGGTTATTTTTTTCATCTTAATTAATTAATTTTTCAGTTCTACAAATGATTATATTTTTTTAACAGTATCTTTTTTTGAAATAATTTTGCGGGGTCTTTTTCCTGGTCTTTTTGTGGAGTCTTCTTTTACTTTATCTTTAATTTCTGCTTGTTTTGTTTCAGGAGCTTTTTTATCTGATTCAGGTTCTTCTAAAGTTTTGGATTCTGCTTGGAGTTTAATGATTTTATCCTTTTCTTTTTCCTTTTCCTTTTCTTCTTCATGAATCCGTTTGTCTCTTTCTAATTTTCTATCAACCAATCCTTCTTCAATAGCATTAACTATAATATTTGTAATTAACGAGATGGCTTTTGAAGCGTCATCGTTTGATGGTATTGGAAAATCAACTAAATTTGGGTCAGAGTTAGTGTCAACAATAGCAAAAGTAGGGATGTTAAGTTTTTTTGCTTCGGCAACAGCAATACTTTCTTTATTAATATCAACAATAAAAATTGCTGAAGGTAATCTGTTAAGATCGGAAATACTACCAAGGTTTTTTTCCAGTTTCGACCTTTCGCGGGTTATCTGCAAGCGTTCTCTTTTGGAAAGATTTTTATAAGTATCGGTATTGATCATTTTATCAATTGAAGTCATTTTCCTAACAGCTTTACGGATGGTTGCGAAGTTTGTAAGCATACCACCGGGCCATCTTTCTGTAACATAAGGCATGTTAATTCTTTTAACATGATTAGCTACAATTTCTTTTGCTTGCTTTTTAGTTGCAACAAAAAGTACTCTTTTACCTGATTTTGCAATTTGTTTGAGAGCAGATGCTGCTTCTTCAATTTTTGCTTCTGTTTTGTATAAGTCAATGATATGGATTCCGTTACGTTCCATAAAGATGTATGGAGCCATATTCGGATTCCATTTTCTTTTGAGGTGTCCAAAATGTACACCTGCATCTAACAATTCATCAAAATTTGTTCTTGCCATTTAATTAAATTTATTTGTTTACATTCATTATTAGCAATTGCCAAGTAGTCTCTGTTAACTGAGAGTCTTAGCAATTTAGATACTAAACTCGTTCCAGTAGTTATGAAAATTTACCGTTTACTGAATTGGAATTTTTTACGTGCTTTTGGTTGCCCTGGTTTTTTTCGTTCAACCATTCTTGGGTCTCTTTTCAATAAACCTTTTGTTTTAAGTGCAGAACGATTTTCTGCATCAATTTTGCACATAGCCCGTGCAATTGCGAGACGAAGTGCTTCTGCCTGTCCGGAAAGACCGCCTCCGTCAAGATTTACTTTTATATCGTATTTATTTGTTGATTTGGTAATTTCAAGAGGTTGATTAATTACATATTGTAATGAAGCTGATGGGAAATATTCTTTATAATCTTTTTTATTTACAATAATATTACCTTTTCCTTCTTTGAGATAAATTCGGGCGACTGCAGTTTTTCGCCTGCCGATAGTATTAACAACTTCCATATTTATTTAATTGTATTTAATTTGATTTCTTTTGGTTTTTGTGCTTGATGCTGATGTTCAGGTCCTGTATAAACATATAAATTTCTGAAAAGCTCGCTTCCCAGCCTGTTTTTCGGGAGCATTCCTTTTATTGCTTTTTCAATTAATGATTCAGGTTTTTTAGCTAATAAATCTTTGGGTGTGCTGAACCTTTGTCCACCGGGATACCCTGTGTGTCGTATGTATATTTTATCTGTCCATTTATTACCGGTCAGTCTTATTTTTTCGGCATTGACAATAATAACATTATCACCGCAATCAACATGTGGTGTAAAATTAGGTTTGTATTTCCCTCTTAAAAGTTTTGCAGCTTTTGATGCAAGCCTACCAAGAATCTCATTTTCAGCATCAATCAAAACCCATTCCTTATTAACGGTTTTTTTATTTGCACTAATTGTTTTATAACTTAAAGTATCCATCTGTTGGTTATTTCTTATCTGAATTTATTCCTTATTTAAAATGGGGTGCAAAAATAGAATTTATTTTTTTATTTAACAAATTTATTAATTATTTTTACTCGTAAAAGTTGCATTTACTAATTGAACTTACGAAGTTTTGTATATCATAATTGAGTATGTTAGGTGTTTTTTTAATTGTTCTTTTGGCTTGAACCAAAAGAACCAAAAGTTCAAGACTTCTTAGAATTCCCATAAGAATCTCTAAGCAACAATAAAACC
>CAZREZ010000283.1:0-4454 GCA_964599115.1 uncultured Bacteroidales bacterium | reverse complement strand
GAAAGTTATTGATCAAATAATCATTTTGATACGGAAAATCATGCTTAATTAATAATAAACCAATAATGATTGTATTATTAAAATTTGTTTTATTTATTTTATACCAACCGTTTTCAAGTTGAGAGATATTATTGCTAAAAATATTATCGTCATAAATTGAATTTACAGGAGCAATATTATCAGACCAGTATTTTAATGTATCATTTACATAAATTAGTATTTCAAAGCCTTTATCTTCAAAAAGGTTATCAAAATCATAGAAATCCAAAAAGTTAAAATCAGAATCAATAATAAAATCTTTTTTTATATTTTCAACAATATTTATTAATTCAAGTTCCTTTTGATTTATGGTGATCTGCAAATTAGATGTAGCTTTCAAAGGATAATGTTCTCCCCTAAAATATAAACCTGATATTATTGCCGAAGCAATAAATACAATGGAAAGAAAAGCAAAAAAATAAATTTTATTTTTTAAAAGGATAAAATATTTCATAATACAGCAATAAAATTACACAAGGCGCTGAAAACCAGCACCATAAAAAGACGACCCCCAAACAAGCAATATAAGAAACAAATATAAGAAAAATATAATTAACTATTATAAAAGAGTAAAAGTTGATTCTACGGCCTAAAATTAAGAATTATTCCTTTTTTAAAATATATAGTAGGCTTGAATAATTTTTATCATTTTTTCTTGCATAAAAATTTGACCTGATTCCGTTAGTAAAAGCTTTAAAATATTTTGTTTTACCAGAGAGATATTTTTCACTTAATAAACTTATATAAAAAGAATCAAATATCATAGGAACGGTATTTACGATTTTAAAATAATTATTTTTAAAAAGCAAGCCTAATGTTTTTGGAGTAAAATGATATAAGTGCCGGGGTACATCATAAGCTGCCCAGTGCTCTTTATAATATTTTGCATCCCAGGAATCACAATTAGGAACAGCAACAATTATTATACCGTTATCTTTTAAAATACGCCTTATATTAATAATTAAATCAATTAATGACGAAACATGTTCAAGCGAATGCCACATTGTAATAACATCAAAGTGCTTAGATGGAAAATTATTTATTTTATTTTCTGGATTAACATCAATATTGTAATTTTTTATAGCATAACCCCTGGCAAAATTATTTGGTTCAATTCCAAAAGTTAACCAATTGTTTTTTTTAAAATAGTTTAAAAAATCTCCGGTTCCGCATCCAATATCTAAAATTGTCCCAATAGAAAATAATTTATTTATGATTAAATATTTTCGGCGGATAGTAATATTTTTTATAAGCTGATAAATTGAACTTAAAAACCCATTTTTGCTGTTTGTATAAGAAAGGTATTCATTGGGATCATAATATCCGGGAAGAGCATCATGTAATGGACGAGGGTTAGTGAATTTAAAACCACAATTTCTACATTCACATATAGAAAAAACTTCTTCTGACAAAAAATAATCTTTACAATAAATAAATATATTAAAATATTTATGATTACAAATAATACATTCTTTTAATTCTTCCATATTAAAATGTTTCACGTGAAACAATTATTATCTGCCTAGAAAAACAGCCAAAACAGAAATATCAGCAGGAGAAACTCCGCTTATTCTTGCAGCCTGACCTATTGTTCTTGGTTTAATTTTTGACAATTTTTCCCTTGCTTCAAAAGAAATTGATTTCAAACTTTGATAATCAAAATTCTCATGTAACTCTATATTTTCTAATTTTGATAACTTATTTGCAATTTCTTGTTCTTTATTTATATATCCATCGTATTTAATTAAAATTTCAACCTCTTCAATGCTTTCGCTAATGTCTTTATTAAATGAGGTAATAAAATTTGAGAATTTTGGTATATTGGTTATTAAATCAGATATTTCTATTTGAGGTCTTAACAACAGACTTGAAATTTTAACTCTTTGATTAATCTCTTTTGTATTCTTTTTAACAAGAATATTATTAATATCGCCAGGACTTACATTTTCGGTTTTAATGAATTTAATAATCATATTTATTTCTGAGAGTTTTTGATCAACTCTTTTTTTTCTTTCTTTAGATGCCAAACCTATTTCAAATCCTTTATGAGTTAATCTTAAATCAGCATTATCCTGTCGAAGTAAAATTCTGTATTCAGCTCTTGAAGTAAACATTCTGTATGGTTCATCAACTCCTTTGGTTATTAGGTCATCAATCAGAACGCCAATATATGCCTCTGATCGTTTTAAAATAAAATCCGACAAAGAATTAAGTTTTCTATGAGCATTTATTCCGGCAATTAACCCCTGGGCTCCCGCTTCTTCATATCCTGTTGTTCCGTTAATCTGTCCGGCAAAATATAAATTTTTTATAAGTTTTGTTTCAAGTGTATTTTTTAATTGAACAGGCGGGAAATAGTCATATTCTATTGCATATCCTGGTCTGAATATTTTAGCATTTTCAAATCCCGGAATTTTTTTAATGGCTTTATATTGAATAATATCAGATAATGAAGAAGCAAATCCGTTTAAATAATATTCAACAGTGTCCCAGCCTTCGGGTTCAACAAATAGTTGGTGTTTATTCTTATCAGAAAATCTTTCAATTTTATCCTCAATTGAAGGACAATATCTGGGGCCTATTCCAGATATCCTTCCTGCAAACATTGGAGAGTCTTCAAATCCCGCTCTTAATATATCATGAACCTTCAGGTTTGTAAATGTTAAATAACAGCTTTTTTGTTTAACTAATTTAGGAGTTTCAGTAAAAGAGAATTTTTGTGGATTTTCATCTCCTTTCTGTTCTTCCAGTTTTGTGAAATCAATTGTTCTGCCATCAACTCTTACAGGAGTTCCTGTTTTCATTCTGTCGGAAATAAAACCTGATTTTACTAATTCACCAGTAAGACTTTTTGATGCTTCTTCACCAATTCTTCCACCGCTAAATTGTTTTTTTCCGATATGTATTATTCCATTTAAAAATGTTCCATTTGTAAGGATTACGGATTTAGAATAAAATTTAATTCCAATTTCTGTTTTAATACCTTTAACTTTATCTTTATCTATAATCAATGAAACAACATTATCCTGCCAAAAATCAAGGTTTGGAGTTTTTTCTAACATTAATCTCCATTCATGAGAAAACATCATTCTATCGCTCTGTGCACGTGGGCTCCACATTGCCGGTCCTTTTGATTTATTTAGCATCCTGAACTGAATCATTGTTCTGTCAGTTACAATTCCGGAATAACCTCCTAATGCATCAATCTCACGAATAATTTGTCCTTTTGCTATACCGCCCATTGCCGGATTACATGACATTTGAGCCATATTTGTCATATTCATTGTAACTAACAAAACCGAGGAACCTAAGTTTGCTGCGGCTGCAGCAGCTTCACACCCTGCATGTCCCGCTCCAACAACTATTATATCATATTCTTTGAACATCACTTATAATATTACAAATAATAAAATCTTGTTTTTTAACAAGTTTTATTAAAGTTAAAGAGTTTTATCTTGTATTTTACTGCGTTATGTTTCACGTGAAACGTATTTTGGAGAGCAAAGATAGATAATAATCTTCTTTCTGAGTCATTATTTCTTTCTGATTTTTTGTAATATCATCATAACCAATAAGGTGTAAAACCCCATGTATCATAACCCTATGTATCTCATTTACAATTGATTGATTATAATTTTCAGCATTGTCTTTAATCCTCTGATAGCTGATATATATTTCACCGGATACAACTTTTTCTTGTTCCGAATAATCAAAAGCAATAACATCAGTCAATGTGTTCTTATTAAGAAATTTCTTGTTAATTTCTAATAAAAAGTCATCATTACATAAAATAAAATTAATGTTTTCTGCTTGTTTTCCTTCATTACTAATTGAGTTTAGTAACCAATTTTTCAATATTACCTTGTTTTTTAATTTAAAGTCAATGTTTTCGGAAAAGAATAGAATTTCTGACATAATAATCTATTAATGCGAATCAAGTGTTAAAATAAAAATCATCATTTATATTACAAGCAACTAATTATACCTTTTGTTTTTTTGAATTGTAATAATGGCCAAGGGAGTTTTTTCTTTTTTGTGATTTTTCTTTTTCTATCCCGGTTGTAAAAAACACTAATTCTATTTCATTTCTACTTTCATTAAAATTAACAGTATCGGCAAGCGAATTAATTAAAAATTTTCTTTTTCCATTTTCAGTAAGCAAGTCATTTTTTTCATCATTTAATAATAATATAATCTTTTCATCGAAAATAATACTTCCAAATTTTATTGTAAATGATAATGATTTTGACTTCTTGGAAAAAATAATCTTAATATAATTATTTTCTGTATTTTCTTTTAGAAAAATATCAGGTGTATTAATAACTTCTGTTAATGCAATAATTATATTAGCATAATATGAGTTGCTAATATTATAAAAATCACATATTTCTTCAACAAATTCTTCAATTTGATTG
>CAZREZ010000282.1:0-4474 GCA_964599115.1 uncultured Bacteroidales bacterium | reverse complement strand
TGAAATGGTAATTATTATTTTTTACAAATATAAAAAAGCATCAGTAATCCCTTACCATTAATTTTTCAGCAAATGCTTTTAATACAATCTTTCTTTCATCTTTAACATTGATAGTTTCTAAATTTTTTAATGCTTTGCTGTAAAAATGTTCAATTTGTTTTTCGGTGTGTTCTTTAACTTTTAGCTGTTCGTAAATTTCTTTTATAATTTTTATTTTCTTGTTGTTTTCCACTTGTATATCACCGAAATATTTTTTCAGCATTTGCAAAGCTTCGCCATTTGCAAGTTCAAATGCTTTTAAATAAAGATAAGTTTTTTTATTTGTGATGATATCGTTACCTGTTTTTTTCCCGAATTTTTGTTCATTACCAAAAACATCCAACAAATCATCTTTCAATTGAAATGCCAGTCCGATGGTTACCCCGAAATTATAAATTTCTTCTTTTTCGTGATTTCCGGCTTCTGCGATTATTGCTCCGATTTTTAAACTTGCTCCTAACAAAACTGCGGTTTTTAGCCGTATCATTTTTAAATAATCCTGAATAGTAACATTTTGCGCGGCCTCAAAATTCATATCATATTGCTGACCTTCACAAACCTGAATGGCAGTTTGATTAAAAACCGATAAAACTTCAGGAAGGATTTTTTTATCTGCTTTTGTTATGTATTTATATGCCAGAGCAAACATAACATCACCTGAAAGGATTGCAATATTTGAGTCCCATTTTTTGTAAACGGTTTCTTTACCTCTCCTGATGGGAGCTTTATCCATGATATCATCATGAAGCAAAGTGAAATTATGGAATATCTCAATTCCAATAGCCGGATAAATTGCATTTTCGATTTTACCTTCGAAAAAATCGCAAGCCATCAGAGTTAATACAGGACGTAATCTTTTTCCTCCTAATGATAATGTATACGAGATGGGTTCATACAATTCTGAGGGCTTAAAATCAAAATTTTCGGATTTAAGCGCCTTTTTTATTTTTTCCTGTAAAGTTCCAATAGAATACATCGGTAGAATTGAAATAAGTAATTAGTCCTGCAAAATACATAAAATTAAGTTAATCATTTAAGTTTAATATGAATAAGTTCGATAATCAATCAATCAACTCTAATAAGTATTCACCGTATCCACTTTTTACCAAAGGTTGAGCAATTTTCTCTAATTGTTTTTTGTCTATGAAATTTTTCCTGTAAGCGATTTCTTCAATACAACCGATTTTTAATCCCTGCCTGTGTTCAATAACTTCTACATATTCTGATGCCTGAAGAAGAGAACTAAAAGTTCCGGTATCAAGCCATGCAGTACCACGACTTAAAACACCAACTTTTAATTTTCCGTTTTCTAAATAATGCTTGTTTACATCCGTGATTTCATATTCGCCACGGGCACTCGGTTTGATGTTTTTTGCCACTTCAACAACTGAATTATCATAAAAATATAATCCGGGTACTGCAAAATTTGACTTCGGTTGTTTGGGTTTTTCTTCAATTGAAATAGCATTATTGTTTTTATCAAATTCAACAACACCATATCTTTCGGGATCGGAAACGTGATATGCAAAAACCACACCACCGTCAGGGTCGTTATTTTCCATTAATATCTCTTGAAATCCTGAACCGTAAAAAATATTATCTCCGAGAATTAAAGCTACTTTATTTTTCCCGATAAATTTTTCACCAATAACAAAAGCCTGTGACAGTCCGTTCGGGATTTCCTGAACAGCGTAACTGAAATTGCATCCGAGCTGTTTTCCGTTACCAAGAAGTTTTTCAAAATTGGGTAGATCATGAGGAGTTGAAATAATCAGAATTTCTGATATATCTGCCATCATTAAAACCGAAAGCGGATAATAAATCATTGGTTTATCGTAAATTGGCATTAACTGCTTGCTGACTGCAAGAGTCAAAGGATGTAATCTTGTGCCTGAACCTCCTGCTAAAATAATTCCTCTCATAATTGTTGATGTTTAATTTTTATTTATTTTTTTCATTTATCCGAAGTTTTCGAGATTGAAATTTGGATATTATTTGAAATTTGGTGTTTGTATTTTGTTATTTTACAATTGATACAAGTCATCAGGCTGACCCTCTTGTGTCAATTTGTTCAATTTCCAGTTCATTTAAATCAATATCTTCTTCTTCATCAAAAATTTCCAGTAATGGTTCTTTAAATCTTTTCGTTGTTATTCGTTTATCCAAAGTTAATATTAATGATGGAAGAATAAATAAATTAGAAAGCAGGGCAATCAATAAAGTAAATGCGATTAAATAACCCATTGCTTCGGTACCTCCAAACGATGATAAGGTGAAAATTCCAAATCCGAAAAACAGAACAACAGATGAATATATCATGCTATAACCTGTTTCGCGCAAAGCTGCAATCGCCGATTCTTTAATGTTCCAGTTGTTAAGTTTTAATTGTAAACGGTATCTTGATAAAAAATGGATTGCATTATCAACAGAAATACCAAGAGCAATACTGAAAATAAGAATTGTTGAGGGCTTTATAGAAATAGCCAAAAAGCCCATCATCCCTGCTGTCATTATCTGTGGAATTAAGTTTGGGATTAACGAAATTCCTATCATCCTGGCAGATGTAAAAAGCAATGCCATTAGTAAAGAAATTACAATTAGTGCTAATAAAAGGCTTGTCATGAGGTTTTTAACTAAATAATTTGATCCTTTTAAAAACACTACACTTGTTCCTGTTATTATTACATCGTATCTTGATGGAGGAAATATTGAGTCAATTTTTGGTTTTAGCTCATCTTTAATCCGTTTAATATCTTTGGTGCCGATATTTGCCATCTGAACACTTATCCTTGTAATCTGAAGATTAGTGTCAATAAATGAATTTAAAATGGTTTTTTTCTTGGATTCAAGTTTTGGAACATACGACAAAATAAAATTCTTTTCCTGATTATTAGGTAAGCTATACATTTTTTCGTTGCCATTATAAAATGCTTGTTTTGAAAATTTAATAACTTCGGCAATTGATAATGGTTTTGAAAGTTCGGGATAAGAAGCCAAAATTTCCTGAAGTTTATCAATTTTTTTAATAGTTGAAAGTTTCATAACTCCCCTTTTTTTCTTTGTATCAATTGTGATCTCAAGGGGCATCACTCCATTAAAATGTTTCTCTAAAAACATAAGATCAACATAAAGTGGATCTTTATGAGGAATATCATCAACAATATTTCCTGTGGTTTTTAATCTTGTAATTCCGATTATTCCAATGGTTATAACTATTGCAGCGATAATGTAGATTACGGTTCTGTAATTTTGAACGATATAAACAACTTTTTCAATAATTTTTACGACAATACTTTTTTCAAGATGTTTAATATGTCGCTTTTTGGGTGGTGGTAAATAACTGAAAAATATTGGAAGAAGAAATAAAGTGAGAAAAAAGGCGATTAAAATATTTATTGAAGCAACAATACCAAACTCAACAAGAATTTTATTTCCGGTAACAATAAAAGCAGCAAAACCGGCAGCAGTAGTGGCATTTGTTAAAAGATTTGCATTTCCGATCCGTTGTACAACTCTTGATAATGCTTTAACTTTGTTGCCATGACTTTTATATTCATTATGATATTTGTTTAAAAGGAAGATGCAGTTTTCAACAACAATAACAATAAGCAGGGGAGGTAATATGCCTGTTAAAATTGTTATTTTATAATTTAATAGCGATATTGTTCCTAACACCCAAACCACACTTATCCCTACAATTATCATTGTGAACAGAACAGCTTTGAATGACCTGAAAAAAATGAACAGTATTATTGAAGCTATCAGTAAGGCCATGTAAACAAAGAACTTCAGTTCGTCTTCAACCTTTTTTGAAGTTATTGTTCTGATGTATGGTAAGCCCGAATAATGAATACCAATATTGTATTTTTTGCCAAATTCATCAACAGTGTTTTTTATATCGTAAATTAACTTAACCCTGCTTTTGGTGTTCAGCTTGTCTTTATCCAGTGTTATTGCCATCAGGGTTACGTTGGATTTTTTATTAAAAAGTAATCCCTCGTAAAATTGAAGTGAATAAATTAAGTTTTTAAGACTGTCTAATTCTTTTTGGGTTTTAGGTTTTTTTGTGATAATCGGATTTAGATCAAATTTTTTCAGACTATCATTTTTTGTAAGGGAATATATTTTAGCAATTGATATGACTTCTTCAACACCGTCAATGTCTTTGATTCGGTAAGTGAGGTCGTACCAATCATTAAATTCATCAAGATTAAATAACTTATCATCCTGGATTCCAACAAAAAGCACACTTCCATCCTCACCGAATTGATCTTTGAAATTTTTGTATTCTAGGCTTGTTGAATCGCTATCAGGAAGCATTTTAGCCATTTCATAGGATAATTGTACATCAAAACATTTATATGCCATAAATGCAGTTATCAGAGCAATGATGATTAAATTACCCAGACGATTTCTTAAAATTATCCTAACCAAA
>CAZREZ010000281.1:0-4479 GCA_964599115.1 uncultured Bacteroidales bacterium | reverse complement strand
AGATTTCGAGTTATTGTCAGATGATGGAAAGATGATATTTTTAAAATCAGATAGTGACACTGTAAATTTTGATTTTGACTTTGATTTTGATAAAGATTTTAACTATGACTTTGATTTTGATTGGGTAGATGAAACATCCGATTTAATATCATCCATCAAAAATATTGAGATAATTAACGATGATAATGGAAAAGTATTAATAATTGTTTGTAAAGATGGGGCGAAAAAATGTAAAACTTCTGATAAGATCAGAAAAAAATATATTATTAAAACCGATGATGATATAGAAAATGAGATAATTATAAAATCAGTTTTAAGGAATAATTTAGACTTAGTAAAAATTAATATTGATATTACCGATGCCAAAGAATCAGAAATAAAAGAAGAGGGTCTTAACCCAAAATCCAATAAACTAGGTATTAAAAGAATGGAATTTTATACAGGTGATGATGGTGTATTTAATCTAAAATTCAAATTAAATTCAGAAGGCAGGGCAATTGTTAAAGTTGTTGATGACAAAGGTGAGGTAATATTCAATGATAAAATAAAATATTTTCCGGGTATATATAATAAAGAAATTAATCTTTCTATTGACGATAAAGGCATTTTCTATTTACATATTGTGCAAGGTGATAGCTCAATAACAAAAAAGATCAAAATTCAATAATTGATTTTTTCATGAATTTTTTAGAAGCCGGCTCTTAGGGGTCGGCTTTTTTATATATAAATATGAGTGAGATAGTAAAATGATGAGTTAAAAGCTTGTTAATAGCAAGTGTCATCCCGAATCCCCCGCTTTTGCGGGGGTGAGGGACCTCCATCGTTATGTACCTCTGTCGACAAAGTACTTCTTCCATCGTACTTCACTGCTGCTGCCAAAATGCCTTATCAACGTCTTGCAGAAAAGTTAATAAAGTACTTTGCCGGCGTTTTACAAGGGAGTTGGTAAAGTGCTTGGCTGGTAGATGATATTTACCGGCGAATTGCCAAGTAGTCAGGAGTTCCCTCAGTCGCTGCGCTCCTTTCCATGCGGATTCCTTTTTCCATCAATTTCCAGTTGTCATGCCGAGCGAAGTCGAGGCATTCATACAATAATCCCAATAGCTATATAAAATAAGTCGGAAAGTACTTTTTTATTTGAAAATGAATCAATTATTATCTATCTTTGAAAAATACCTTATACGTATATGTATTTTTTAAAATCTAATCTTATGAAAACAAAAATTTTTCTTTCAATTTTGGCAGTTGGATTTTTTGTAAATGCCTTTTGCCAAGAACCCACATTGGAATTAACCTTCACAGCTAAGTACAACGGGCAATATGTTTCTTTAGACAGTATCTTTATTGAAAACCTCACGCAGGGAGGAGATACAACTCTTTATACACCCGATACCATACTGGTGTTGGACTATGTTTCAAGTATCGGTGATAACAAAGTCACTGGTGAAAACTCTTTTTCTGTTTCACAGAATTATCCAAATCCTTTTAAAGAAAAAACAACAGTTAATTTGTATTTAAAAGAAAAGGAATATATTAAAATCACTATTTTGGATATAGTAGGCAGACAAGTGGCACAATATGAAAATACATTAAACCCGGGTGATCATTCCTTTGATTTTTATTCCGGTAATGAAAACTATTATTTGTTTACTGTAACCGGACAGAAAACAAGCAAAACAATTAAAATGTTAAATGCAAATGGCAATACTACATTTGGTGGAAAATGTAAAATAGTTTATAATAAATATCAGGATAATGAGATTGGTTTTAAGTCTCAAAACGGCATTACTAATTTTGGATTTAATCTTGGAGATGAGTTAAGATATATTGGATACGCAAAGACTGTAAATGAAGTTAATGGAAGTGATGTAATTGAGGATGTACCAGAGACAAATGAAATTTATGTGTTTGATATCACTGAAGGAATTCCCTGCCCAGGGGTGCCTACAGTAACTTACCAAGGTCAGGTTTATAATACAGTTCAAATAGGCGATCAATGCTGGTTTAAGGAAAACTTGAACTACGAAGTTGGCGATAGTTGGTGTTATGATAACAATTCTGTAAATTGTAAAACATACGGTAGGTTGTATAAATGGGGAGCTGCATTGGGCATATGTCCTCAGGGCTGGCATTTACCAAGTGATGATGAATGGTGTACTTTAACAACCTATATTGATTCAACAGTTAATTGCAATGCAACTGGATGGAGTGGTACAGATGCAGGATACAAAATGAAAAGTACAAGTGGTTGGAATTCAAATGGAAATGGCTCTGACGCATATGGTTTCAGGGCACTTCCTGGCGGTTACCGTAGTCCCTTAGGTGATTTCGATTGCATAGAGGAGATCGCCTACTTTTGGTCTTCTATTGAGTACCTTTATGATAGTGCGTGGTATCGGTTACTAGCCTATACCTTCGATGAAGTATGCCGTTCATTCAACCACAGGGAATTCGGTTTTTCAGTTCGTTGCGTGAAGGATTAGAAATTTGAAAAAAGTTTTTAAAATTCAAGTGTCGTCCCGAATCCACGTTTTGCGTGGGTGAGGGAACTCCATCGTTATGTACCTCTGTCGACAAAGTACTTCTTCCATCGTACTGCACTGCTGCTACCAAAATGCCTTATCAACGTCTTGCAGAAAAGTTAATAAAGTACTTTGCCGGCGTTTTACAAGGAAGTTGGCAAAGTGCTTGGTTTGCAGATGATATTTGCCGGCGAATTGCCAAATCATTAGCAGATGATATTTACCGGCGAATTGCCAAGTAGTCAGGAGGTCCCTCTGTCGCTGAGCTCCTTCGGAATGACACTTGAAAGAAATCAACTTTTTTTAACAATAAAAAATTTACCTTCCCTGAATTAACTTTATCCAGATAACTGTTTTAAAAATGGAATGTTTTTTTTTGCGAAACAATTTTCAATAAATTTCTATTAATCTCCTATTTTAATCCAAAATTGAAAAGAACAGAAAAAAGTTTATTTTTGCTGTAAAATTATTTGATAATTATGGCATTAATAAAATCAATCTCAGGTATAAGAGGAACAATAGGAGGGAAGCCCGGCGAAGGTTTAAGTCCTCTTGATATTGTTAAGTTCACAGCAGCATTTATTGTCTTTTTAAAAAAGCATTCCGGAAAAGAAAAATTAAAAATAATTTTAGGAAGAGATGCAAGGATTTCAGGTGAAATGGTGAATAACCTTGTTTCAGGTACTTTATTGAGTATGGGATCGGATGTTCTTGATTTAGGACTTTCAACAACACCAACTGTTGAGATTGCTGTTACTGATGCTAATGCTGATGGTGGAATAATTCTAACAGCAAGCCATAATCCAAAACAATGGAACGCATTAAAATTATTCAATAACAAAGGAGAATTTATTTCGGCAGATGACGGGGCAGAAGTATTGAAAATTGCCAAAAAACAAGCCTTTAATTTCAGCGAAGTTGATAATATCGGGATTTATACAACTGATGATTCATATATAAAAAAGCATATTGATAAAATTATTAATTTACCGTTGGTTGATGTTGAGGCAATTAAAAAAGCAAATTTTAGTGTAGCTATTGATTGTGTTAATTCAACCGGTGGTATTTCAATTCCTCCGTTGCTTAAAGCACTTGGAATTGAAAAAATACATGAACTTTATTGCGAGCCGAATGGCTGTTTTCCTCATAATCCCGAACCTTTGCCCGAAAATCTGAATGAAATTTCCCAATTAGTTGTAAATAAGAAAGCAGATATCGGCTTTGTTGTTGACCCTGATGTTGACCGTTTGGCAATTGTTTGTGAAGACGGGAAAATGTTCGGTGAAGAATATACTCTTGTAGCAGTTGCAGATTATATACTGAAAAATAAAGTTGGAAATACAGTTTCAAATTTATCATCAACAAGAGCTTTACGCGATATTACTGAAAAAGCCGGTGGAAATTATTTTGCTTCTGCAGTTGGTGAGGTTAATGTTGTTGAAAAAATGAAGGAGCAAAATGCTGTGATAGGTGGAGAGGGAAATGGCGGCGTAATCTTTCCAGATATACATTACGGTAGGGATGCTTTGGTTGGAATAGCATTATTTTTAACACATTTGACAAAGTCAGGTTTAAGTTGTTCAGAGCTAAGAAAAACATATCCGAATTATTTTATATCAAAAAATAAAATTCAATTAAGTCGCAAAATTAATGTTGATGACTTGCTTTTAAAAATTCAAAATTTATATAAAGAAAAAAATATTAACACTATTGACGGTGTAAAAATTGAATTTGATAAAAACTGGGTACATCTCAGAAAGTCAAATACTGAGCCTATAATCCGTATTTTTTCCGAAAGTACTTCTGAAGAAAATGCTCAAACATTATCAAATCAAATGATAAAAGAAATTAACAAAATTGTAAGATCAGGAAAAAAGAAAAAATCAAGAAAAATAGTTAAATTCAAACCCTTTGTTTTTCTTCTTACAGCAAAGCAAAAAAAATCTCTTGAAAATTA
>CAZREZ010000280.1:0-4480 GCA_964599115.1 uncultured Bacteroidales bacterium | reverse complement strand
ATATAAAGCTGTTAAATAATCAAATGTAAAATCCAATAGAGGAGTTGGTAATCCAATATGCCTTCCGAAAGCTAATAAGGTTATAATATTAATTTTTTCTATTTCTTTTAAATCTATATATTTATGTAATTGTTCATATTTAGAAAAATTTTTTCTTAATCTTTCAAAATAATGTGACAATTGCCACATTCCTGCACTTTTATATTCTCTTTGTAATGTTGTTTGTAAACTCCAAGGATTCCAATTATTAAAATTTTTGTTTTTTGTAAAATTTGATTGACCTCTATAGATATATCTATTATCTTTATTATCAATTTCTTGAATATATTTTATAAAATCATACCATTCCTTATGATCACAAAATTTTAAAATATTTTGATTCATAGATTGAACATTTATGTTGTTTTGAAAATTGTATTAATTAAACCTAATTTAATTATAAAGTCATTATTTAGTCTGTCTATAAAGTCAGCTTTTTTGATTTCAGAATAACGATTAACCCAGATACGCTGAAGCTACGTGGCAGGTGATTTATGATTTTAGAAGTATTTGGTGCTTTAATTCGTAATTAATTTGACTTTATGGACAGACTCTGCTTAATGTTGTTGCAGTTTACTTTTCAAATAATACCCAGTATAAGATTTTTTGCAATTTACAAGCTCCTCTGGTGTTCCTTCAAAAACTACATATCCTCCCTCGTCCCCGCCTTCCGGACCCAGATCAATAACCCAGTCTGCACATTTAATAATTTCCATATTATGCTCTATTACAATTATTGAATGCCCTTTGTCAATCAATGCATTAAAAGAATTAAGCAACTTATTAATATCAAAAAAATGAAGTCCTGTAGTTGGCTCGTCAAAAATAAATAATGAAGGTTTTTCATTATATCCTTTTGATAAAAAATAAGCTAACTTTATTCTTTGTGCTTCACCGCCGCTCAATGTACTGGAAGGCTGTCCTAATTTCAGATAACCTAAGCCGACATCCTGTAACGGCTTAAGCTTGGTAACAATTCTTTTTTCAAAAGATGAATGCTTTTCTTCAGAGTTAAAAAAATCAACAGCCTGGTTAATGGTAAGATCAAGAATATCACTTATATTTTTTTCTTTGTATTTCACATCCAGAACTTCTTCTTTAAATCTTTTTCCCTTACAACTATCGCATGTAAGATAAATGTCAGCCATAAACTGCATTTCAATTTTAACTACTCCTTCGCCTTGACAAACCTCACAACGGCCACCGTCAATATTAAATGAAAAATAACCGGGTTTATATCCCCTGACCTTTGAAAGCTGCCGGTCGGCAAATAAAGCTCGTATATCATCATAAGCTTTTACATAAGTTGCCGGATTAGAACGTGATGACCTTCCTATCGGGTTCTGGTCAATCATTTCAACTTCAGAAATTCTGTAAATATCCCCTTCTAATTTTTGGTATCTGCCGGTTTTTTCTTTATAACCTCCATAGATCTTTTTCAAAGCAGAATACAATATTTGCTTTACCAGTGAAGTTTTCCCTGAGCCGCTCACACCGGTAATAACTGTTAATATGTTTAATGGAAATTTTACATTTATCTTTTTCAGATTATTTTCGGATGCGCATTTAATTTCAATAAAATCCCTCCATTTTCTTCTTTTCTCAGGCAAATAAATTTGAAGATCGTTACTTAAATAGCGCGCTGTATTACTTTTTTTATCTTTAATTATTTTTTCAAAATTACCCTGAAAAATAAGTTCACCACCGTTAATTCCTGCCATTGGCCCGATATCAATAATTTCATCGGCAGCTTTAATTATCTCTTCATCATGTTCAACAACAATCACTGTATTTCCAATATCCCTGAGTTTCAATAAAACTTCAATAAGTCTGTGAGTATCTCTTGGATGCAGTCCTATACTTGGCTCATCCAAAATATACATTGAGCCAACCAAACTACTGCCAAGCGAAGTAGCAAGATTTATTCTTTGTGATTCTCCTCCTGAAAGTGACGAGGATAAACGATTCAGGGCCAAGTATCCCAATCCGACATCATTAAGAAATTTCAGACGGTTAATTATCTCAACAAGCAGGCGAGCTGAGGTTTCCCTGTCGTGTTCGGAGAGTTCAATATTTTTAAAAAAACTTAAAGATTCTTTTACAGGCATTAAAACAATATCACTTATTGATTTACCGGAAACCTTTACATAAGCGGCATCCTTTCTTAAACGAGTTCCTTTACATTCAGGGCAAACAGTTCGTCCCCTGTAACGCGACAACATTACCCTGTATTGAATTTTATAGGTTTGTTCATCTACATATTTAAAAAAATCATTCAGCCCGTTAAAATATTCATTACCTGTCCATAAAAGTTGTTTTTGTTTTTCGGTGAGTTCAAAATACGGTTTATGAACAGGGAAATCAAATTTGTAAGCATTCATTATAAGTTTATCTTTCCATTCCCTCATTTTTTCACCCTTCCAACAAGCAACGGCTTCCTCAAAAATTGACAGGTTTTTATTCGGAATCACAAGGTCTTCATCAATACCGATAATATTTCCAAATCCTTCGCATGCTTTACATGCTCCATAAGGATTGTTAAAACTGAACAGATTTACCGATGGTTCCTCAAAAGTAATCCCATCCAGTTCATATTTACTGGAAAATATTTTTTGTTTATAATTTTCTTTATCAAAATATTTAATTACACATGATCCGTCACCTTCATAAAAGCCCGTCTGAACCGAATCGGCAATTCTTGAACTCAGGTCAAAATCATCAGATTTAACTATCAGCCGGTCAATTACAATAAAAATCCCGTTTTGAATATTTAGTTTATTAATATCTTTTAAAACTTCGTCAATTCTAATAATATTATTGTTAATAAATACCCTGCTGAATCCTTGTTGTATCAGTATATTCAATTGTTCTTTTAATGTAATGTTCTGTTTTATTTTTAATGGGGATAGGATTAATAGGTTTGAATTTTCTTTTAATGACAAAATAAAATCCGTTACATTACTGACTGTATGGCGTTTCACATGTTTTCCCGAAACCGGTGAATATGTTTTTCCTATTCTTGCAAAAAGCAGTTTTAAATATTCATAAATTTCGGTTGATGTTCCAACTGTTGATCTTGGATTTCGAGAAATTACTTTTTGTTCAATTGCTATAGCCGGAGATATACCTTTTATGGATTCTACTTCAGGTTTGCTCATTCTACCTAAAAACTGTCGTGCATAAGAGCTTAAACTTTCAACATACCTTCGCTGACCTTCGGCATATAAAGTATCAAAAGCAAGCGAAGACTTACCAGAGCCTGACACTCCGGTAATTACAACAAGTTTGTTTCTGGGAATAGCAACACTTAAATTTTTTAAATTATGAACTTTTGCTCCTTTAATTATAATGTATTTCTTTTCTTTATCGCTGTCAGTTACCTTTTTGTTCATTATTCAAAAAAATGTTAAAAAATGCTAAATTATCAATAATATTTGGTTTTTATAATTATTTGCTTATATTTGCACTGTAATTAATAATATCTATACAATATAAGACATTAATAACCGTTATAATATTACTCCCCCATATTATAACATAATCATAGGAGGACTGATTATAGAATAAATATTTACCCTTTTTAATTAAATATTAACAAATAAAGGGAGGCCAAATGAAAGCCCTGTCTGTTAGTGACAAGGAATTGATTGGTAAATATTTAACTGGTAATCAGGCTAGTCTTGAGAAATTAATCCAACGTCACAAAAATAAAGTATTTGCTTATATCCTTATGGTAGTTAAGGATAAACAATTAGCTGATGATATTTTCCAGGATACTTTTATTAAAGTTATCAATACAATAAGAGCCGGTTCATATAAGGAAGAAGGAAAATTTATTCAATGGGTGATGCGCATTGCTCATAATTTAATTATTGATTATTTCAGAAAATCAAAAAGAATACCGGTTGTTGATAATAATTCCGAAGATTTTGATATATTTGATACAATCAAATTTACTGATGATTCAATTGAAGATAAAATTATTATCGACCAGATACATCAGGACGTCAGGAAATTAATTAATTTTCTGCCCGCTGAACAAAAAGAAGTATTATTTATGCGACATTATTCAGAAATGAGCTTTAAGGATATTGCCGAACAAACAGAAGTTAGCATTAATACTGCTCTCGGAAGAATGCGTTATGCATTGATAAATCTTCGTAAACTTATTGAACAAAAAGATGTTATCCTGACTGTTTAAAATCTTTTCACCACAATTAATATTTTACATACTTAATGAAATAAATTGCTTTCTCCATACGTTAGCTATGTATTAATATATGTATTATCCTAACCATAGCTTATGAAAAAAAACCTTACTCTCAGTGATTTAATTCTTTACGCTTTTCACGAATCCAAATTTTCAATTAATAAGCGAAAGCAAAAAATTGATTATTTAAATGCTTCACAAAGCGAAAGAGTTATTAAAAACATTTTAAAT
>CAZREZ010000279.1:0-4494 GCA_964599115.1 uncultured Bacteroidales bacterium | reverse complement strand
TTTATATAGGGTACAAACTTTTTTTTCATTCAGCTCAATAAGATCTTCGTTTACAAGATGTACAAAACATGTTTTGGTTCTTGTCAAACAAACATCACATTCAGGTTTTTTAAACATATTTTCAATTATCGTGATTCTATTTATTAATTATATTACAAGTAAGTAAAATTAATATAATTTTATTATTATTTTAATAAACTTGTATAATTTTCAATCAGATTGCAAAAATTTATAATTAATCTAATTTAAATTAAATGCTAAATTAATAAAAATTATAATTTCGCAAAATATTTTAACCTCGAAAATTGAAAAAGACCGAAGATAAATATACAGTAAGAGTTTATGTTAAAGGACTTGTTCAGGGAGTAGGATTCCGTCCGTTTATATATCGCCTTGCTGAAAACTATGACCTGAAAGGCTGGGTTGAAAACAGGAATGATGGAGTTGTTATAGAAGTTCAGGGAAATAAAATGTTTGTTGAAAAATTTATTTCTTCAATAAAAACAAAAGCACCTGTTGCGTCAAATATAGTTAGGATTTTTTCAGAAGAAACAGAACCGGGAAATTTTTATGATTTCAGGATTATCAGAAGTAAAAATACTTCTGATGAGATAACTGATATCAGTCCGGATATTGCTGTTTGTGATGAATGTCTGAAAGATATGAAAATCCAACCGAACAGGATAAATTACCCCTTTATCAATTGTACAAATTGTGGTCCGAGGTTTACAATTATCAAAGACCTGCCTTATGACAGGGAAAAAACAACTATGGCTCCTTTTATTATGTGTGAGTCATGTGCTGCTGAATATAAAGATATTTTAGACCGTCGCTTTCATGCACAACCTATTGCCTGTTCGGTTTGCGGACCCGAATATGAACTTGTTTATGAAGACAAAAGCATTAAAGATATTGATGAAATTCTAAAAATTATTGCTGAATTGATAGAAGGGGGTAAAATTATTGCTATTAAAGGACTTGGTGGTTTTCATATAGCTTGCGATGCACAAAATGAGGAAGCTGTAAAACGACTGAGAGAAGCAAAAAATCGTGACGGAAAACCATTTGCTGTTATGTTTTCAGATATTGAAAGTCTGAAAGATTATGCAATTGTAGATGATTTGCATGCTTCTTTGCTGCAATCATGGAAGCGACCAATATTGCTATTAAAAGAAAAGAAAAAGCTTGCACACAATGTCAATGTCGGTTTTGACACTATTGGTGTGATGCTTCCGTATATGCCTTTTCATTATTTGCTTTTTGAAAAATTAAATATCCCTGTAATTGTTTTAACAAGTGGTAATATTTCCGACGAACCAATTATTATTGATAATAAAAAAGCAAAAGAACAATTGACAGGTATTTCGGATGCTTTGTTGATTTATAACAGGGAAATTTATAATCGTACTGATGATTCGGTAGCAATGGTAGTTAATAACAAAGAAAGGATTATCAGACGATCACGTGGATTTGCTCCATCACCTGTTGAATTGAAAATCAATGTTGACGGTATTCTTGCTACTGGTGCTGAACTTGTTAATTGTTTTTGTTTAGGAAAAGGCAAACAGGCAATTCTAAGCCAGCATATCGGTGATTTGAAAAATATTGAAACACTTGAATTTTATACAGAAACACTTGAGCAGTTTAAAAAATTATTCAGGGTAAAACCAACACTGATTGCCTGCGATAAACATCCTGATTATATATCGACAAAATATGCAAACGACTTAGACTTACCAAAGATTCAAATCCAACATCATCACGCACATATCGCTTCATGTATGGCTGAGCATGGTCTTGATGAAAAGGTGATTGGTGTGGCTTTTGACGGTGTAGGACTTGGGGATGATAATAAAATATGGGGTGGAGAATTTTTTGTTTGCGACTTAAATGCTTATAATCGTGTAACTCATTTTGATTATATTCCTATGCCGGGAGGAGATAAGGCAACAAAAAATCCATGGCGAATGGCTGTTTCGTTTTTATATAAATATTTTGGCAAGGATTTTCTAAATTTTAATCTCCCGTTTTTAAAAAATATAAATAACAATGATATTGATTTATTGCTTTACGCGATTGATAAAAATATAAACTGTCCATTGACTTCAAGTGCAGGAAGGTTATTTGATGCTGTTGCTGCTTTAACAAATATTTGCACTTACTCAACTTTCCATGCTGAGGCACCTATGCGTCTGGAATCAGTGTTGTATAATAATTGTAATGAATTTTACGATTTTGAGATTATGAAAACAATAAAATTTGATAATTCATTTAAAGGAATAATTGATGATATCAAATCAGGAGTAAAAGCTTCTGTAATTTCAGCTAAATTTCATAATACAATTATTAATGTTATTTTTGCAGTCGTTTCAGATATAAGAAAAGATCACAATGTTAATAAAATAGTTCTATCAGGAGGAAGTTTTCAAAACAGGTATATTTTGGAAAAAGTTGAGAATTTACTTAAGGATAATGGTTTTAATGTTTTTTCACAAAAAAGCATTCCAACCAATGATGGTGGTATAGCACTCGGACAGCTTGCTATTGCAGCAAAACGGAGGGAATTGGTTCATTGATAAAAGTTAATAATTGGTAAAATTGTTCCGCCCTTCGTCTTCGCTAAGGGTGACGATTGTTACGAGTTACGTATTACTTGTGTAGTTTCTTAAATCGTGAATAATGAATGTAAAATATTGAATGTTGAATGTATAATGACAAGAAAAAAAGTAGCAGTGACAGCAGCATTGTGAAATTTATTTTAAACATTCCATTAGCTACCAGCACTTGGAACCTAAAACCTGGAACTTGAAACTTTAATCTAATTAATAAAAATTAAAATTCTACAAAAATATGTGTCTAAGTATTCCTGCAAAAGTTGAATCAATTGACGGGAACAACGCAGTTGTTTCGGTTGGAGGTGCACAATACAATGCAAGCCTTCAAATGATTGATGATGTTAATATAGGTGATTATATTTTATTACATACGGGTTTTGCAATTCAAAAATTAAGTAAAGAAGATGCAGCTGAAACATTAAAAATCTTTAAGGAGCTTGAAGAATTTAACCGGCAATTAGATGAAGAGGAAAAGAATACAGGAGAAAGGATTGTATGAAATAT
The DNA here is from genome assembly GCA_964599115.1 of uncultured Bacteroidales bacterium. Taxonomy (GTDB): domain Bacteria; phylum Bacteroidota; class Bacteroidia; order Bacteroidales; family JADFUO01; genus JADFUO01. Next base: position 1,375 of record CAZREZ010000279.1, on the reverse strand, counting down.
ATTGATGAATACAGAGACAAAAACATTGTCTTAGAGCTTGCAGAAAAAATAAGACGAGTTTCCACGAAAAATGTTTCATTAATGGAAGTATGTGGCGGGCATACAATGTCAATACATAAATTCGGCATTCCTGCACTTCTTCCTCCTACTATAAAATTACATTCAGGACCGGGATGCCCGGTTTGTGTTTCAAGTAATAAATTTATTGACCAATCGGTTGCATATAGTCGTTTAGATAATGTAATCATTACCACTTATGGCGATTTGATAAGGGTTCCCGGCTCAACATCTACATTAGATAAAGAAAAAGCAAACGGAGCAGACATACGAGTTGTTTATTCTGTGCTTGATGCTTTAAAAATTGCAAAAGAAAACAAGGATAAAAAAGTAATTTTTCTTGGCATAGGTTTTGAAACAACTGCCCCGGGCAGTGCAGTCGGGATATTAAACGCAGCAGAACAAAATATCTCAAATTTTTATTTATTCAGCTCCCATAAAATTATGCCTCCTGCAATGGCTGCATTAATTGATGAAGGTATAAAAATTGACGGCTATATAGCTCCCGGACATGTGAGCACAATAACCGGCTCGGCTATTTATACCGATATTGCTGAAAAATTCGGCTTGTGTTGCGTTATCTCAGGATTTGAACCTGTTGATATGATGAAAACAATTTATATGCTGGTCAAACAGTTTGAAACCAACAGTCCTAAAGTTGAAATTGAGTATAAAAGGGCAGTAAAACCCGAAGGCAACATCAAAGCTCAAAAAATAATGAATGAAGTGTTTGAATTAAGAGATGACTGGTGGCGGGGTCTGGGAATTTTACCAAAAAGCGGATTGAAAATAAGAGAAAAATTCAACAATTTTAATACTGAAAATAAAATAGAAGTAGAAGTTGAAGCAACTATTGAACACAAAGGATGCATTTGCGGAGAAATACTAAAAGGCTTAAAAAATCCGAAAGATTGTAAATTGTTCGCAAAAGCTTGCAACCCGAACAACCCAATTGGTGCTTGTATGGTTTCAAACGAAGGAGCTTGCCATGCTTATTACAGGTATAACAGGGATTAGTATAGTTTTAACAAAATTCAGTTTGTAGCTTTTGGCTGATATTTCACTTTAATTAAAATTATTTTTTTCTATATTAAATTTTTACTTATTTTTGTCTTAATGACTCATATGGAAAATTTTGTTTAAAACAATATTACGTTATGTGTAAGAAATAAAAACAAGTAATGGTTAAAGTATTAACAAAAAAAAATAGACTTATTACAAAAAATCAAATAATAGATTTGGAAAAACTCATTAAATAATTCAGAAAACAAGACCCAGACATATCTTATCCGCTAATATTGAGTTTTACAAAATAGCA
>CAZREZ010000278.1:0-4523 GCA_964599115.1 uncultured Bacteroidales bacterium | reverse complement strand
ATATTTTTATTTTATTCAATATATATTTTATATTTGAAGGAACATAAATGTTCTTATAAACTAAAAAAATTAATAATATGAACTCAGTAACAGTATTTATTTTAGTGATAGTAGTAGTAATAGTTTTGTTTTTGTTTCTCAGAGAAGTCACCTGTTGGTACTTTAAAATTAACAAACGAGAGGAATTAATGGAATATCAAAATGAACTCCTTGAGGGTATTTACAAACAATTAGGTGGTGTGTTGGAGGAAGATTAAAAGAGGTTTTGGTTACCACTAAAATTAATTTTCCCTTAAAATGTAGCTATAATACACATATTTTCCTGAATCAAAGTGATTGTATGTTTCTGAGCCTACTGTTCCGGCAAAATTTAATGCTATTTTACTTATTAAATCCGGTACCAGTTTTTTAACAAGTTCTCTTCTTCGTTTATCGTCTAATTCAAGTGCCTTTACTACTTTTCCGGTTATTATTTGTTCTTTAATAATTTTAAAACCGGATTGTTCTATTTGTTTTTGTAATTCATTCATTTCCCAATCATAGCGGAAGTCAGCATATAGAAAATACCCTCCGGAACGAAGAATACGCTTAACTTCGCTTAAAAATAAATGAAACTTTGGATACCGGTGCGAGGATTCTACATTTATAAGGACATCATAAGAATTGCCTTCAAGAGGTAGATTTTGGGCATTGCCCTGTGTAAACGATAAACCGTTTAAAGAGTAATGTTTGTTGCAAAATTTAATTGCTCCATTATCCAAATCAATACCTTTAGCTGTTAAAGGCTTAAAATTCTTTACTATGTATGCCAGTCCACCACCCCGGCCGCATCCTACTTCCAAAATATCTTTGTTTTCGATATCAACTTCTGTGACCAGATGATGATACAATTGTATGGAATACCGATTATTTTCATCTTCTGAATTTAAATCAACCTGCTGATTATCATCCGAATAACCATAATTCATAAACAATATTTCTTTATTTTTATCCCTGTTATTAACATACCAATACCAGGCTCTGAACATATATTCTCTTAAGTTTACTTTCATTTGGCGAATATATAAAAACAAAAGCTAACATAATCAAATTAAGAAAAGTATATTTATTTTACTCATTGTTGGCACAATATCAGCGCAACAGTTTTCTACTATGATTGATACTGAAAACGTTGCATGGTTGCGTGATTATACTATTAAAACAGTTGATGGAAAGGAGTTTGAAACGAAAAAAAGAAAAAAGGCTTTGCTTCAACTAATTAATTATGGCTTTGATCAAAAGTTGAAAGTTTATCCTGATCCTTATTCCGAATCTGGTGTTACTTCCGTTGGAGGTGTGGCTGTAAGCGGTGGTCAAATCAGAACCTATTTTGTTGTTAACGGTGATGAATCTTTTATGCTTAACAAAAACTTCTCGCTTTCGTTCTGCCGAAAGTAGAATTTATTAAAAAACATATTGAAAATACGCGCTAGTGTTGGAGATCGTGACTGGTTTGGTTCTAAACCAGCAACGATTTTTATCAAGTGCTTTTAATTTAGGATCACTATCAATTTGCTTAGTGGGATGAATTCGACTAAAATGTTTCATTTCACTTGGCGGCTAATGAAAACTATCAGAGTACTTTATGTAGATCCTTCTATCTCCCGCTTCGCTTCACTTAGCGGGATCATCGGGATGAATTCGACTAAACTTATTTAGTTCGGCTTCGCCTCCTAAATAAGTAGTCTCATTCACTTTCCAATACAAAACTTTCCAAAAATATTCCCAAGTATTTCATCAGTAGTTATTTCACCTGTAATTTCGCCCAGATAGTGCAGGGCATCTCTTATGTCTATTGAAATAAGGTCAGCGGGTAAATTGTCTTTAAATCCTTTTTTTATATTTGATAGAGCTTCTGAAGCTTTTGACAGTGCTTCATAATGACGGGTGTTGGTAACAATAGCTGTGTCCTGAAAATCATCAGTAATGATCGATTTCAAAAGACTTTCGGTTATAAGATTAATATTTTCTTTTCGTTTGGCAGATATAAAAATGGTTTCAAGTTCAACAAGGTGTTTAAATCCATCAGGCATTTCTATGAGTTTATCAATTTTATTTCCAATCAGGATTAACCTTTTTTTGTCATTTTTTATTTGGTTTTTAAAATCTTCAATTACATCTTTTATTTGCTCAATAGTTGTGTTGCTGATATCAAAAACATACAATACTATTGAAGCAAGTTTTATCTTTTCATGGGTTCTTTCAATACCAATGTTTTCAATCTCATCCCTTCCGTCTCTTAGTCCGGCAGTATCAATAAATCTGAAAGAAACACCTTTAATAACAATAGCATCTTCAATTATATCTCTTGTTGTGCCGGGTATTTCCGAAACAATAGCTTTTTCTTCGTTAAGCAAAGCATTGAGCAAAGTTGATTTACCAACATTCGGTTTACCGATTATTGCAACTGGAATACCTTTTTTAATAACATTACCTGTAGAAAATGATTCAATCAGATTATTTATTTCCGATTCTAATTTTGATAAAAGTTCAAGTAATTCGGTGCGGTCTGCAAATTCAACATCTTCTTCACCAAAATCAAGTTCTAATTCTATTAAAGATGAGAAATTTAAGAGCTGCTGCCGTAGTTCTTTTATCTTATCTGAAAATCCCCCTCTCATTTGCTTTAAAGCAAGACTATGAGAAGTTTTGGATTGGGAAGCAATTAAATCGGCAACTGCTTCTGCCTGCGACAGGTCAAATTTTCCATTAAGGAATGCACGTAAAGTAAATTCACCGGGCTCTGCAAAACGAACACCATTTTTTATTAAAAGTTCAATGATCTTTTGCAGAATATAATCTGAGCCGTGACAGGAAATCTCAACAGAATCTTCACCTGTATATGAATTTGGTTTCCTGAATATACTGACAAGTACTTCATCTAAAATATTTTCATTTTCATGTATAATACCAAAATGAATAGTATGTGTTTCTGCTTTTGATAATTTAAAATTTAGTTTTTTCGATTTAAAAATTTTATCACAAACACTAAAAGAACCCTGTCCTGATAAACGAATAACGGCAATTGCACCTGGTCCCGTAGGAGTTGCAGGAGCACAAATTGTGTCATTATTAAACAGATATGTTTTACCGGATGAATTCATTTTTATTCATTATTTTTCTGAAACAAAATTAAGGAAATATTTTATAAATGAATTAAAAACATATTATCTTTGGCAAATATTATGAGTATATTAGTAAATAAAAATTCGAAAGTGTTGGTACAGGGCATTACCGGTATAGAAGGCACTTTTCATACAGAACAGATGATAGATTATGGAACCAATGTGATTTGTGGTGTAACACCGGGTAAAGGAGGACAAAAGCACCTTGGTGTTCCTGTTTTTAATTCCGTTGCAGAAGCTATCAAAGAAACCGGAGCAGATGTTTCTGTTATTTTTGTTCCACCTCCATTTGCTGCAGATGCTATAATGGAAGCAGCGGAAGCTGGTATTGGTGTGGTGGTTTGTATAACCGAAGGAATCCCAACCGAGGATATGATCAGGGTTAAAACTTATTTAAAAGATAAAAAATGCAGGTTAGTCGGACCGAATTGTCCGGGTGTAATAACTCCCGGCGAAGCTAAAATCGGAATAATGCCAGGATTTATTCATACTTCCGGAAAAATTGGTATTGTTTCCCGCTCAGGAACTCTTACTTATGAAGCTGTTGACCAATTGACAAAACTTGGCATGGGACAATCATCTGCAATAGGCATTGGAGGTGATCCCATAATTGGAACAAGCATTAAAGATGCTGTTGAATTATTTATGGGTGACCCTGATACCGAGGGAATTGTGATGATAGGCGAAATCGGTGGGACTATGGAATCGGATGCTGCATACTGGATAAAAGAAAATGGTATTAAACCGGTGGTAAGTTTTATTGCAGGTGCTACAGCTCCGAAAGGCAGAACAATGGGACATGCAGGTGCAATCATTAGTGGAAAAGATGATACTGCACAAGCTAAAAAGAAAATTCTACGTAATTGTGGAATTCATGTTGTTGATTCACCAGCCGATATCGGGAAAAAAATGGCTGAGGTATTAATGAAGTAAAATGTTTTTACTCATCCGATGACTTCAAGTCATCGGATGAGTATCCCTTTCATTACACTATCTATGTAATTATTAATCATATAAGGTTAAATATCAAACCTTCCTCGCTGGTAGTTCTGTTTTTCGTACACATAAATAAAACTGAATATTTCAAGATGTAAAATACAGAATAACAACATAATACAACTTGATTTTTAATAGACCAATCTTTCAATACCCTCCTGACATTTTAGAATTGTTAAAACTTCAGTACCCAGGCATTTTTATATTTAGCAGGCAAATTTGCCAGAGCTTTTTGAGCAGCACTATAAGATTTATATGAAGATAATCCTATTCTGAATCTGTTATTACTTTTTAATATTTTTGTATTCGGAAAACCCTTTTTAATTAATTTATTTGCGGTTTTTTCAGCATCTTTCAATTTAT
>CAZREZ010000277.1:0-4528 GCA_964599115.1 uncultured Bacteroidales bacterium | reverse complement strand
CGCTTCTTATTCTTGAAATACGTATAGAATTTTACCGTGATAATCTATGTTTATCAGACTTGCAACCGAAATTATTTCTTCAAAAAACGCACGGCAGATGCTTTGAATGACAACCAAATCTTTTTCCCTTCTTTTAAATTAAACTTTTCAAGGGATTGATTTGTAACAATTACAGCTAATTTTACACCAATATCCACGATTATTTCCACACCCAGACTTTTTGGAAGAATCTCGGTAATTATACCCTCAAAATTATTTACAGCACTTGAATCAACTTCTTGATTGCAAATTATTATGTCTTCACCTCTAATCAACACATATCCATCGGGTTCAATTTCATTGGTTAAAAGTTTAATACTGACATTATTAGTGATTGATGCTATACGAATTTCTTCCGTTGCAGGATTTAATCTTGATTTAAAATAATTTTTTATACCGGTTAAATTCGCAACAAACTCAGATCCGGGATGTTGAAAAACATCATTGGGTGAACCATACTGAACAATACTTCCGTTATATAAAATTCCAATCTTATTTGCAAGTAAGATCGCTTCTTCATAATCATGTGTAACATGGATAATTGTCTGCCCGTTTTTGTTAAGATTCCTCAACAATTTTCTTAAGCCATCACGAAGTTGCACATCAAGGGATGACAATGGCTCATCAAGTAACAATATTTTAGGATTTAATGCAAGTGCTCGTGCAAGTGCAATCCGTTGCAATTCGCCGCCGGATAAAGTAGCAGGTTTGCGTTTTAGAAGATGGATTAAATCAAATTTACCGGCAAGCTCATTAATACAGGCATAAATTTCTTTCTTTGGAGTTTTATTACTTTTTAACGGATATGCTATATTTTCTTTTACTGATAAATGCGGAAACACTGCATAATCCTGAAAAACCATACCTGTTCCTCTTTTTTGTATCTTTTCATTTGTGATATTTTTACTTTCAAGAATAATTTCTCCCGAATCAGGATTTATCAGCCCGGCGATCATTTCAAGCAATAAAGTTTTTCCCGATCCTGAAACTCCCAATAAAACAAAATAGTCGCCTTTATCAACAGAAAAACTAAGATTTTTAATATTGAAATTTTCAAATTTCTTGTTTATGTTTTTAACTTTCAGCATTTTTCCTTTCCCTTGAAAGTAATCTTAAAATTACAAAAACCACTAAACTGACAGTAATAAATATAACTGCTACCGGTTGAGCATACTTCAGCCCGAATGCTCCGAAACGTTCAAAAATTAAAACAGGGGTTATCATTGGATGGTAAGCAACAATAACAACTGCACCAAATTCGCTCATGCCTCTCGCAAACATCATTATCAACCCACTTAAAATATTTCGCCATGCCAATGGCAATGAGATTGTAAAAAATACTCTGAAAGGTGAAGCACCTAAGTTAAGTGCTGCTTTTTCAAGTCTTACAGGCACTCCTGCAAATCCATCCTTTGCAGCATTAATTAAAAAAGGTAAACTTACAAATGCCATTGCAATAGCAATCCCTACAGGATGACCAACAAAATCCAAACCTATTTCCGAAGCCATCTTGCCCACCACCGAATTTCTTGATACAAACCCAAGAATAGCAATACCGGCAGCAGTATGAGGAATAACAATAGGTAAGTTAATTATTCCGAGAACTAATCTTTTTAATGGAAATTTTTTCCTTGCAAGCAGATAAGCAAAAGGAATGGCTGCAATTGCAAAAAAAACTGTTCCTGCCATTGCAGTCCATAAAGTCAGCCAGATACTTTTCTGTACCTCAACTTCTTTAGATGTTTCAATTATTACTTCCGGCGAAGTTGAAATAAACATTCCAACTAACGGAGCAACGATAAATAATAAAACCAATCCCCCAAGAAAGGCAAAGACAAGATTTATAGGTTGAAACTTATTCATCAAAAACTAAAAAATAGTAACTACTCACTTGGTTTTAATAATTGTAAATCAGCAGAATATGACTCACAATCCCAATTCCTTCCTTATCTTCTTCGGAATGGCATTTTTATTAACTACTATGTTCATAGTTTTGTATTTTACAAAAGGTATAGAAGCATAAAAATACCCATCATAAACATGGTCTTCTGTGCCCCATGAATTTTTTACCTTATAAAATTTATTACCATTCTGGTCATTTGCAATTCCAACGATCAACATACCGTGATCATCGGTTGTTAAATAATTATCAAAGGCTTCCTGACGCATTTCCTGTGTTATTTCCTTTTCCTTTACAGGTTCTTCAAAACTGTAAAGAGCTTTCTTCTTTTCTTTTTCTGTTAATTTTTCCCATTTTTCTTTTTCTGTTCCCGTTAAATCTGTTACTACTTCATCCGGGACAATGGCAACACCATTTTTCCATGAAAATCCTTTCTCGCTGATATCAGCTCCCCAGGCCACAGTGTAGCCGTCTTCTATTGCATAATCAATAACTTCAATCAACTCATCAAGAGGTAAATTGTAAGATTCACTGTACATCCAGTTATCAGGGATTTCTAAAATAAATGATTCGTAAAACGGATGATGAGTGTATGAAGTTAACTCAACATAGTCATCAGGATTGATTTCAAGCATTTCAGCAAAACTCTCAGGAGTGTATTCAACGCCTTCAAAAACAAAAGTTTCGGGATAATCACCCAGATAAGCATCCAATACTCCTTCAAATCCATTATGCCAGACAGGTGTCAGCTTTTTATTTCTGTTTTTAACAATAGCATCCGCATAAGCTTTTAAAACATTGTCCATCTCACCGTGAATATGGTTTTCTTCTCCGATGACTTTTCCGTCATATACTTCTTCAGGAACAATTCCGTAATTTTTAATCACATATAATACATCATTGTAACCTCCACCACCAGACATATTAATTTTTCCGTGAAAACGAACATACTTTGTTGCCTTATCAGAATAAGTATTTCTAACAACAAACATTTCTGAAAGATCAAAAGTATCTTTTCCCATTCTTAATAATTCTGCTTCAACCAGTCCCAGGCTTGAAAAACTCCAGCAAGTTCCCGAACGGTACTGGTTTTTTACAGATGTTGAAGGATTTTCTTTTACAGTAGTAAAAATATAACCTTCTTCTTTTTGTTCTTCTTCTTTGTCTTGTGCATTTATATTAACAGTAAGAAATATTAATGCAGTTAACAACATAGATAAAATTTTTAAATAAGATTTCATAAGAATTAATTTTTTAGGTTATGAATATTTTAATAATTAGCAAATATATAAAAATCAATATTAAATGTGAGGAAAGATGTTGAAAATATTAAAACATTGATGTTTTTCAATAACGTCAAACGAATTACTAACTAAAGCACCAAATAACAAAAAACAAAAAACAAATAAATTCCAAATTTTGGTGCTTGTAATTTGTTATTTTTAAAAAAAGCACTCAATGCTTAGTTTATTGACAGGCACTATTCAGGGGTTTTGGCAAATTCTTTTAATTCATCAGGAATTTTACTGAAAGTATTTGTGAAAGATGGAACTAATGAGGGTTGCCCGTTTTTCTCCATGATTTTTATTCCTTTATTTTTTGAAAGCAGAAATTTTGTAAAAGCTAATGCAGCTTTTTTATTTGGTGCATCTTTTAAAATTGTAACTCCGTAAACCATAGGTTCGCCTTTCTGAGTTAAAAACTCACCTGGCTTTTTTCCGTTTATGTCAACACTTACAGATGAATAGAAATCTTTTAGTTCAGGATTTTTCAGATTGACAGAATCGGGAAGTAAAATATATTCAAGTCTGTGCTGTTCCGCAACCGACCGGTAAATAAAAATATAATCAATTGTATTTGTTTCAAGTAAAGCCAACAGGTCAACTTCTTTCGGACGGATAAAATGAATATCTTTATCTAATAATTTTTCAACAATATCCGGTTTATCATATTTTTTTGCAGCCAATTTTATCGTTAACACAGCTCTGTATCCGCAAGGGTCGGAATTTGGGTCTGACCTACCGTAATTCACATCTTCTTTAAGCAAAATATCATACCAGTTATTTTTATTTATTTCGCTTTTATATCCGGATTTTTCGGTAAAAGCAATAACCATTTCATTACTTGCAAATTTAATATTCCAATCGGCATATTCGGGAATAAGCATTTTATTAATTACAGCATAATCAGCAGAAGCCATAACATCACAAGCACGTTTTAGATCGGTAATTTTTCTGGCACAGGCAACACTACCGGCAATCTCTGCTTTGATGTTTACTTCAGGATATCCTTTCTTAAATTCTTTTGCTATTTCTTTGAAAGGAACCGACAGGCTTCCTGCATGAAAAATTATCAGCTCGCCTGAAATTGAATCATTTTTAAAATCAGATTTGTTTTCTCTATCTGTATTTACACACGAAGATAACAGTATAATTATACTTATAAAATAAACTTGTAAATCTGAAATTTTTTTCACTTTATAATTTAATTGACCAAACCAGATAAAATGGAAGATAAAAGACAAAAGTAAAAAGATAAAAGTTAATTAAAACATTTTTTAACTGTATGACTTGTTAATAAAAAAGTATA
>CAZREZ010000276.1:0-4536 GCA_964599115.1 uncultured Bacteroidales bacterium | reverse complement strand
ATTTAAATAAATTTAATAATTCCGGATGCCGCGTCCATATAGATAGATGTTTCAATTAACACCGAGTATTGAAGCTAATAATGCTTGTCTGATATATACACCATTTAGTGCCTGCTGAAAATAATATGCTTTTGGATTAGCATCAACATCAATAGTTATTTCATTTACGCGTGGTAAAGGGTGTAAGATTTTTAGATTATCTTTTGCTTTTTCAAGCATGCTGTTTTTAAGAACATAAGCATTTTTCACTTTTTCATATTCAATCGGGTCTGAAAATCTTTCTTTTTGGATACGGGTCATGTATAAAATGTCTGCTTTAGGGATAACTTCATTTAATTCTGTATATTGATAATATTTAAGACTATTATCTTTAATATTTTGTTTTACGTAGCTTGGTAGTTTTAATTCAACTGGTGAGACCAGATGAAATGTTGTATTAAATTCGCACAAAGCAATGACCAATGAGTGGACGGTTCTGCCATATTTCAGATCACCGATAAAAACTATGTTAAGATTATTCAAAGTGCCTTGGGTTTTTCGTATGGAGTACAAGTCAAGAAGAGTTTGTGTAGGATGTTGATTGGCACCGTCGCCGGCATTAATTATTGGTATTGGTGAAATTTCACTCGCATATCTTGCACTGCCCTCACGTGGATGGCGCATAACAATAATATCAGAGTAATTACTTACAGTTAATATTGTATCGTTAAGCGACTCACCTTTTTTTACACTCGATGAAGAAGAATCGGTAAAACCGACTATTTTGGCTCCGAGTCTTATTGCTGCACTTTCAAAGCTAAGCCTTGTTCTTGTTGATGGTTCAAAAAACAGTGTGGCAACAACATAATTTTCAAGGATCTTTTGTCTGGGATTTTTTTCAAATTCTTCAGCCAGATCAAGAAGACTTATCCATTCCTTCTTAGAGTAATCATTGATTGAAACTAAGCATCTGTTTTTCATTTTATAAATTTTATTTAAATTAATTAGAGCCCGCTTGATAAATTTAACTATAACAACATTTGCATTTTTCTTTTTTAATAATATCGTGCTTTACAATAAAGTCGCAAAGAACGTCTTCAATTCCGGGATAACCAATTTCCTGCAGGTAGTAATAAACTCTTGTATATGGTTTATTTATTTTAATGATCCTGCCGAGGTCAATTGGAGTACCGATTATTACCGAGTCGCAATCAGTGTTGTTAATAGTGGCTTCAAGGTCTTTTAATTGTTCTTCTCCATATCCCATTGCAGGTAATAAAGTTCCTATATTAGGATAGATTTCAAAAGTTTCCGAAAGTTTTCCAACGGTGAAAGGTCTCGGGTCTATTAACTCTTTTGCACCGAATTTTTGGGCTGCAACTATTCCGGCTCCCAATTTCATTCCGCCATGTGTTAAAGTTGGTCCGTCTTCAACTACCAAAACTCTTTTGTCTCTAATAATATCAGGATTGTCAACTCTTATTGGAGATGCAGCATCAATAATAATTGCATCTGGATTAACTTTTGCAATATTTTCTCTTACTTTTAAAATGTCAATGGCATTGGCAGTGTCAACTTTATTAATTATAGCTACATCAGCTAATCTTAGAGTTACTTCACCCGGATAATATGTTAATTCGTGGCCTGCGCGATGAGGGTCAACTATTGTTATATTAAGGTCGGGAACATAAAACGGAAAGTCGTTATTACCACCGTCCCATAAAATTATATCACAACCATCAGGATCATTTTCGGCTGCTCTTAAAATTGCTTCATAATCAACTCCGGCATAAATTACATTGCCACGAACAATATGCGGTTCGTATTCTTCCATTTCCTCAACAGTGCAATTATGTTTTTCAAGGTCTTCCAGTGTGGCAAAACGCTGAACTTTTTGGTCTGCTAAATTTCCATAAGGCATAGGATGTCGTATAGCAATAACTTTTAAACCTTCCATCATTAATATCTCAATAATTCTTCTTGAAGTCTGGCTTTTGCCACAACCGGTTCTGACTGCTCCAACTGCAATCAAGGGTTTTGTGCTTTTTATCATTGTATCTTTAGGACCTAATAAAATAAAATTAGCACCTGCAGTGTTTACAATTGCGCTAATACTCAAAACTTTGTTGTATGGTAAATCGCTATATGAAAAAATACAATCATCAACTTTCAAATCTTTAATTAAGTTTACAAGGTCTTCTTCTGCATAAATAGGAATGCCGTCAGGGTATAAATCACCTGATAATTCAGCAGGGTATTTTCTTCCGTAAATATCGGGAATTTGAGCAGCTGTAAATGCTACTACGTTATAATCTTCATTTTCTCTGAAGTAAGTGTTGAAATTATGGAAATCTCTTCCTGCAGCTCCAATTATAATTACATTCTTTTTCATTCTGAAATATTTATGTTATTAATTTATTTAATTGATAAATGCCTTAAAATATTTATTTAATATTATTTTTGCAAATGTATAATTTATAGTTTTAAAATTAGTATATAGTTTAAAATTTTTTAATTGTGTTAATAAAAAATTTAATGATAGAAGAAATTATTATTAAAAATATTGTCACGGCAATACATATATTATATAAACAACAAATTAAAAAAAATCTTGTTCAGGTTCAAAAAACAAAAAAAGAATTTAATGGTGATCTTACTTTAGTTGTTTTTCCGTTACTTAGATTTTCTAAAAAGCCACCTGAACAAACAGCCGAAGAAATTGGTGATTATCTCAAATCAAATCTTATAGAGATTGATAATTTCAATGTTATCAAAGGTTTTTTGAATCTTAATATTTCTGAAAATTATTGGCTTGACTTTTTCAATAATAATTATAAAAATGTAAAATATGGGTTTTCTGAAACTACTGAGACACATCCTGTTGTAGTTGAATTTTCTTCGCCTAACACTAACAAACCTTTACATTTGGGGCATATCAGAAATAATCTTGTCGGAAATTCGGTTGCAGAAATATTAAAAGCAAGCGGGAAAAAAGTAGTTAAAGTAAACTTGGTTAACGACCGTGGGATACATATTTCCAAATCAATGCTGGCATGGGAAAAGTGGGGCAGGGGAGATACACCCGAATCTTCAGGGAAAAAAGGAGATAAACTTGTTGGAGATTATTATGTGAAGTTTGAGCAGGAAAATCAAAAAGAAATTAGCAGGTTGATGAATGAAGACTATTCAGAGGAAGAGGCTGCAAAAAAATCATTGCTTATTATTGAAGCACAAGATTTGTTAAAAAGATGGGAAGCTCAGCAGGATGATGTTCGCAATTTATGGAAATTAATGAATAACTGGGTTTACGAGGGTTTTGATAAGACATACAAAAGATTAGGCATTGATTTTGACAAGATATATTATGAATCGGAAACATATTTGTTAGGAAAAGTCTTGGTTGAACAAGGTTTGCAGAAAGGAATATTATTCAGGAAAGATGATGGCTCTGTTTGGGCGGATTTAACAAAAGAAGGACTAGATGAAAAATTGTTGATCAGGTCAGACGGAACTTCGGTTTATATGACTCAGGATATTGGCACGGCAATATTAAGATATGATGAGTATAACCCTGAAAAACTTATATATGTTGTTGGTAATGAGCAAAATTATCATTTTATTGTTTTAAAGATCATACTTAAAAAATTAGGAAATAACTGGGCTGATGATATTATTCATCTTTCTTATGGCATGGTTGAATTGCCACATGGCAAAATGAAATCACGTGAAGGAACAATTGTTGATGCCGACGACCTTATGATTGAAATGTTTGATACTGCAAAAAAAACAACTGTAGAACTTGGAAAAATTGATGGTTTTACAAATGATGAAGCTAATAAATTGTTTGAAACCATTGGCATGGGTGCATTAAAATATTTTATTCTTAAGGTTGATCCGAGAAAGAATATGTTGTTCGATCCTGTGGAATCTATTGATTTTGCAGGCAAAACAGGTCCGTTCATTCAATATACTTATGCGAGAATTCAATCATTATTAAGGAAAGCTGAAAATAGTGGCTATAGATCTTTTCATACAGGACAGATAAGGAATGTGAAAATTCATCAAAAGGAAAAGGACATCCTGAAAATGCTTCATGATTTTCCCGGAATTATAAATCAGGCAGCTGATAATTTAAGCCCTGCTTTAATTGCTAATTATATTTATGAACTTGTTAAGGAATTCAATCAGTTTTATCAGGAAATTCCAATACTGAAAGAAGAAAATAAAGATATTGTAATATTCAGATTAGCAATGTCTGAATTTACAGGAAGGGTAATAAAAACCTCAATGGAACTTCTTGGAATAGATGTACCGGAAAGGATGTGAAAAGTAATTAGTCTGTCCATAAAGTCAAACAATTTTTGAATTAAAGTACCAAATAACAAATCACAAATGACAAATAAATTCCAAATATCAATTATCAAAACTTGTCTGTATGGATGATCGAAACTGTTTTGGTCATTGAATTTTTGAATCCCGAAAACTTTCGCATATGCATTAACTTCAGACTTCTTAAAATTTAAATTCAACAAAGAACAGAAAATTTCATAAATACCT
>CAZREZ010000275.1:0-4537 GCA_964599115.1 uncultured Bacteroidales bacterium | reverse complement strand
GATGGTATAACAGACGTGTTGGCTTCTACTGGAGATGACGGAGGTAATACCGGCCCTCGAAGAGTTTATTGTTTAAATGGCCTCACTGGTGAGTCAATTTGGGAATGTTTTACAAGTGGTGCTGCGTTTTCAACTATTGGTGTTGAAGATTTTACAGGTGATGGTAAACATGATGTTTTAGCAGGTGCTACTGATGGTAATGAAACCCAGGGCAAAGTTTACGGTATTAATGGTGATAACGGAAATATTGAATGGACTTTTTTAACCGGTGGATCTTCTGTATGGGCTTTGATGCAACTGAATGATATAACCGGAAAAGGAGTTAAAGATATTGCAGCAGGCGATTTTGGAGGTAATTATTATTTTATTGATCCTGAAAATGGAAGCCAGATTCATAATGGCTCTATAAGCTTAGCAATTATTCTCAGGTTTATTAAATTAGATGACGTTAATAATGATGGACACCCTGATATATTAGTTGCTTACAGCGGAACAAATGGTATTGTTCTTAGCGGTTTTGACGGTTCAACTATCTGGTTCTGGTCGCTTGCAGATAAATCGTGGAATGTTGCCAGGATTGGTGATATTACCGGTGATGATATTAATGATGTAATTATAGGAACTCTTTTTTCAAATAATTACTGTTATTTTCGTAATGGTGTAGATGGTGAAGAACTGGAATCAATAAATTATTCAACACCTGTTGATGCTATAAATTCAATTCCTGATATTGTTGGTGATGGCTCTATGGAAATGGTTGCAGGTGGTCGTAATGGAAAAGTTTATTGTTACTCCGGAGGCCTGGATGCTTATGTAAACATTGATGAAGATATTAATATAGAAAATATATTTGAAATGGTTAGAAATTATCCTAATCCATTTACTAAAGAAACAAAAATTTTATTTGAACTATCAGAAGAATCTTATGTTACCCTTAATATATATAATATCCGTGGTGAGAAAATATGTGTGTTGATTGATGAAATTATTCATACAGGAACACATACTGTTACATGGAATGGTACAAACCAAAGCGGTCAATTACTTTCAAGTGGTATTTATTTCTATGAATTAAAAACTGATTTTGGAACATTCAGGAAAAAAATGAGTTTGGTTAGATGATACTCCTTATTTATAAATGAATTTAAAATATATAGTAATGAATCAGATATCAAAAAATATATACAACAGTGCTTGGTTGGTTATTTTTGGATTTACGCTGATTATTGGATTTTTATATTTTGTAAAACCTGATGATCAATCAAAAAAGAATTATTCCACTTTAGTATTAGAAGGACCCAATGCAATTCCTAATGATTGGATGGCTCAGCAACGGGCTTACCCTTACGGGAAAATAAATCGTGAAGCTTATCTTGAAGCAATGGAACAAGCTTCCAAAATGCACTGGCAATCTACAGGCATGCGTTATGAATGGGAGCTTGCAGGACCAATAAATATTGGAGGAAGAATAACCGACCTTGCCATTCACCCAGATGCTCCTTCAATAATGTATGTTGGTGGTGCAAGCGGTGGAGTTCTGAAAACCACAGACTTCGGTGTAACATGGGAAAATGTTTTTGTTGATGTAACAATAATTTCTATCGGAGCACTTGCAATTGATCCCAATAACCAAAATATAATTTATGCCGGGACAGGTGAAGCAAATGCTTCAAGCTATAGTTTTTATGGAAATGGAATGTATAAATCAACTGATGCCGGAGTTACATGGAATCATATCGGTCTTGAAAATTCCGTTTATATAGGCAGGGTAGTTGTTGATTATAATAATTCAGAGCGTATTTTTGTGGCTGCATGCGGAGACTTGTTTACTCCAAACGAAGAAAGAGGTATTTATCGCAGTATAAATGGAGGAACCGACTGGGAAAGAGTCCTGTATGTGAATGACACAACAGCCGGAATTGATATTGTACAGCATCCGCAAAATCCTGATATTTTGTATGCTTCAATGTGGGAGCGCTGCAGGGGATTGGTTTATAGAAATTCCTTCGGTGATGGTTCGGGTGTATGGAAAACAACTGATGGAGGCAATAGCTGGGTTGAGTTAACAAATGACCTTCCTACAGGAAATAATGTTGGCAGGATAGGATTGTCAATCGCAAAATCCAATCCCGATGTTGTTTATGCCTTTTATGATATGCCTTCATACGAAGTGAGAGTATATAGGACCGAAAATGGAGGAAGTAGCTGGACACAAACCAATGATGGAGTCCTTGACGGGATGAACAGCTCATTTGGCTGGTATTTCGGTCAGGTTAGAGTTGATCCGGAAGATGAAAATATATTATATGTTCTGGGTGTTGATCTTTACCGCTCCGACAATGGCGGAAACAGCTGGACACAAATAGCAGGATATTATAATTCGTATGAAATACATGTTGATCATCATGCCTTACATATTGATGAAAATACAGGAAGGATAATTGAAGGTAATGACGGTGGTTTATATTTCAGTGATAATTATGGTGATGACTGGACAAAAATAAACAACCTTCCGCTCACACAGTTCTATGCTATTGATATTGACTACCTTCAGCCACAGCGAATATATGGTGGAACACAAGATAATAATACTATCAGAACATGGTATGGCGGAACAGATGACTGGGAGGCTATTTTGGGTGGCGATGGAATGTATTGTCTGGTCGACCACTCAAATTCAAATATTATTTATGCAGAATCGCAATGGGGAAACTTAGCAAAATCAACTGATGGAGGAAGTAACTTTTATTCTATTAACTGGCAAATGTCAGGCGACAGGGTTAACTGGTCGGCTCCTTTAGCTATGGATCCGGTTGATGCTACTACACTTTATTTCGGAACTTACAGGATTTGGAAAACTACAAATGGTGGTACATCATGGACTGATGTCAGCAGTGATATTACTCAGGGGGGCAGTAACTATTTTCATACTGTTACAACAATTGCAGTTTCTCCGATTGACAGGAATATTGTAATTGCCGGTACTGGTGACGGAAGAGTTCATATTTCAACAAATGCAGGAGGAAGCTGGGAAAATATTTCCGATGGTTTGCCCGATAGGTGGGTAACAAGAGTTGCCGGCGATCCGTTTGAAAGTTCAACGATTTATGCAACTGTTTCAGGTTTTCGCTGGGATGAGCCGGCACCACATGTTTATAAATCAACTAATCTCGGACAGGGTTGGACGGATATTAGTGGAAACCTGCCGGAATTGCCTGTAAATGATATCATTCCCGATCCGGATGTTGAAGGCAGGTTGTTTGTAGGTACTGATGCAGGAATTTATTTCACTGAAAACAGTGGTGATATTTGGGCAAGCCTGAATCAGGGAATTCCATCCGTACCTATTGTTGCAATGAAACTCCATAATCCTACCAGATCTCTGGTAATCGGCACTTATGGTATATCAGCTTACCGGCTTGATCTGGATGAACTGGTTAATATTAATGATAAAAATAAACCCGTATCTGATATAAAGCTTCATCAGAATTATCCTAATCCTTTCATAAATGAAACTAAAATCACTTATGAGTTATCAAAACAATCTTTTGTTAAAATAAGTATCTATAATATTAATGGACAGAGAGTACGGGTTTTAATTGATGAAATTAAACCTAAAGGAACTCATACAATTATTTGGAATGGTAAATCTGAAACAGGTCAAATACTTGAAAGTGGTATTTATTTTTATGAATTAAAAACCGATGAGGGAACAGTAAGGAAGAAAATGAGTTTAATTAGTGCTTGTCCATAATGTCCGGAACTCTATATAAATAGTAAAAATTACAAATGACAAGCACCAAATTTCAAATAAATTATCCCGAAAGTTTTCGGGATTCAAAAATTCAATAACCAAAACAGTTTCAAGCTGTTTGATTTTTTGATCATTGAAATTTGGAATTTATTTGTTATTTGAAATTTGTTATTTGGTGCTTTAATTATGAAAATCATTGACTTTATGGACAAGCATTAATTAGGTAATGCTGACACATGTCGTATTTTTGAACATTCCATTTCTATGATATTTTTAGAAGAACTTAATTTGAAATTCTTTACGATCTTTCCTATCCTGAATAATTCATCACGCAAAGACGCAGAGGCGCAAAGATTTGAATTGAAACAATTTAATACCTGCAATACTTTTTATATAATGAAATTGAATATTTTAAACACTTATTGCTAATTTACTTATTCTTTGCGGCTTAGCGACTTTGCGAGAAATTTTATGAATAATGCAGGCTATACGAGAAATGGAATGTTTTTAACAATGTCAAATGTAAAAAAACCTTTTGGATAACTTAGAAATAAAGGATGGTATCCAATATCACAAAAAGGCTCACATGTTAAAATGAAACATAACAAGAGAGAAGGAATAATAATTTTCCCAAATCATGGAAGTCAGGAAGTTGGAAAAGGACTTGAGAGAAAAATTCTGAAAGACACTGGAATTAAACCATAAAAACTAATGCAATGAAAACTTACAAGAAAAAAATAAAAATAATAGTTGAAAAAACAGGGACTGGATTTTCGGCTTATT
>CAZREZ010000274.1:0-4540 GCA_964599115.1 uncultured Bacteroidales bacterium | reverse complement strand
TATTAAAAATCAACGGTTGTAAGGAAAAATGAAAATCTGTAGCGTTAAAAAAAATTCGGGTGCGATTAAAGCATAAAAGATCAAGTTGTATTATGTTGTTATTCTGTATTTTATATCCTAAAATATTCAACTTTATTTATGTGTGCGGAAAACAGGAAATATTGAAAATACAAATAAAAAAAACCTTTTTCTAATATCCTATCAAAAACCTTGATAAATCATATTTAAATTACTGAAAACCAGAAGACATGGGTGTTTTTAAATATAATATTTTTATGGTTAACAGAATCATTGCCTCTCCTTGATTTTGAATGCAAAGAAAATAAGTAAAACACCAAAAATTATTGCACCTATTCCGGCAAGAGTAATAAAAAATTGTCCCATTGTAAACGGATTAAATAACATAAAGACTCCCAAAACAACAGTTAACAATCCATTAAAAAGGAACAGATATTTTCCGGAGATAGAATAATTTTTATCAATAAGGATAGCAAGTTGGGAAATACCAATAATAATTGCCCAAATACCAATAAGTATTACAAATATCTCTAATGTTTTTCGGGTGTAAATTAGTATCAGAACACCCAGTATTATGGTGATAACCGATTCAATTAATATCAAACCGTAGCTTTTTTCTTTTTTAATATTGTAATATGCCGTAAAAAGCAAAACCAGACCACCAACCAAAATAAGCAATCCAAAATATTTACCGATAATAATTATTGTTGTAGCAGGGGTTGATACTATCAGGATTCCAAGCAACAAGGCGATTAAGCCGTTAACAGCAAGAACCCACCATTTTTTGAATTTTTTTTCTTCCATGATATATTATTTAGTTTTATGAAAAGAAATTGATCGTACGATAAAAATAATTCCTAATAAAATTGCAGACCAGCCAACCAAATAAGATAATGCAAAAGTGCCTGCAAACGGATTAATAATAAGAATGAATCCAAGAATAATTCCTAATATTCCATTAAAAATAATTAAACCTTTGTGCGGAATAGCGTGTTTAACGCCGAAAGCAATAACTAATTGACTAAAGCCGTTTATAAACATCCAGATACCAACAAACAGAACAAACATTTCCATAGCTAATACCGGGAATGAAATAACTATTATTCCCAAAATAATGTTTAAAATACCCTCAAAAAGCAGAAAAAACCAACTTTTCGTTTTAGAATGAATGATTGCTCCGATAGATTGGAACAACCCGCCGGCAATCAGTAAAATTCCGAAGTATAATATCAGAACATCCAATATTGCGATTGGGTTATCTAATGCAATAATTCCGAAAATAATTGCCAATACTCCATAAATCAGGAATATCCACCAGTTTTTGTAAGATTTTGTTTCCATTTTATTTAAAATTGATTAATAATAAAAGATTATTTTTTATAGAAAAAACATAAAATAACAAAACGTCAAACAAATTAACATTGGTTAAAATTTTAATAATAAGCGTAAAATTAAGAATATTCCGAATAAAACCAAACCTATTCCTGCAACCCTGTTAATCCATTGCATAACATAACTTGTAAGAAAGCGCTTGATTTTGTATGAGGCAAAGCATTTTAAGACATCGGTGGCTAAAACGGTTAATAATGTTGCTGAGAAAAAAATTACTAATGACCTGATGTCTGCTCCGTAATTTGCTGTTATTCCAACCACAACTCCCATCCAAAATATCCACACAAAAGGATTGGCAAAATTTAGAAAAAATCCTTTTAGAATATAGGTTATAAAACTCGGGGTTTTTATTTTAATATCTTTATTTTGATTGCTTTCGGTGTCTAAATGTATCTTGCGTGTATATGTAACAACTCCGAAAATTATTAAAACAATTCCACTAATTATGCCAAAAGCTAAATGATTTTCAGGTTTATTAATTATTTGTATTGCTCCCAGAAAGCAAAGGGTAACTAATGCCAAATCACTTAGAAAAATACCGATAGCCAACAATAATCCGGAAAAAAATCCTCTATGAATGGTTGTTTGAATGAGAGCAAAAAGAGCAGGACCAAATCCAAAAAAAATGGCAAGAGTTAATCCAAGAATACATCCTTCAATAAACGGACCCATAAAATTGGCATTAAGTTATTATTCATTTTTGTTCAAAAAATCCTCCCATTCGGCTAATTGCTTTTTCTTTAATACACGCGGAAACTTATTTGCCCCTCCTTCTTTTCCGTGAATTTTCATCCAGTCAAAAAATACTTTTGTCGGATAAATTTCAACGAAAACATTTTTAATTGCTGCAATACGTTCAACACGGTAGTCATCGTTTAATGATTTTAAATATTCATCAATTTTGTCACGAGCAATTTGAGGGTCAATATTATCATCGGTTCCTAAAAACCATTTATGGGCAAACATTGAGCCATATCTAATGCCGGCAACTGTAAATTCATCTATTTCAATATTGAATTTATCCTGTAGTTTTTTTATTGCACGGTTCATATTTTCCTGGGAAAGGTGTTCACCGCAAATACTTAAGAAATGTTTTGTACGCCCGGTAATTATAATCTCATGATGTTTTTTTGAAGTAAACTTAATTGTATCACCAATTAAATATCTCCATGATCCGGCACACGAAGAAAGCACCAAGGCATATTCTTTATTTTCTTCAGCCTGATCAATTGTCAGGGTTTCGGGATTTTCCTTTAGGTTTCCTTCAGAATCAAAATTATTATCATTAAACGGAATAAATTCATAAAATAAACCATTATCAAGAACCATTTCCATGGCTTTTACTTTCAGGCGGGTTTGATAGGCGATATATCCTTCTGAAGCAAGATACGATTCGTTATAAATTATCGGATGGTCAAATAATTTATCAAAACTTTTTATATATGGATCAAAAGCAACACCACTATGAACATATACCGACAGATTGGGCCAAATATCATGAATTGTTTTCACATTGTAATGTGTTATGATTTTTTCCAAAATTATCTGAATCCAGGAAGGAACGCCAACAATTACCCCAATATCCCAATCTTTGGCGCGTTTAACAATTTCTTCAAGTTTTGTTGACCATTCGCGTTCTTTTGAAATACGCCTTCCGGGTTTATAAAAATGCTGAAACCAAAACGGGAGATTTCCGGCCGAAATACCAGATAGGTCGCCCTCGTAATAAGTTCCGTTATAATTCAGGTGGGTGCTTCCACCTAACATCAGAATACCTTTTTGATAAAATTCAAGGGGGAAATCATATCGTACGGTTGAAACCAACTGGCGGATACTGGTTTTTCTAATTGCCCTTATCATGTCTCCTGTAACAGGAATATGTTTACTGGAAGCATCTGATGTACCGGAAGTAAGCGCAAAATATTTTACCATGCCGGGCCAGCATACATAAGCTTCACCGTTTAATGAGCGATACCACCATCTTTGAAACATCGAATTATAATCATGTATGGGAACACTTTCGCGGAAAGCCGAAACAAAATCTTTATCACGTAAAAGTTTTGTAAAATGATAATATTCGCCAAATGCCGTAAATTGAGCTTTTCTTAATAATTTTGAAAGCACCTTCCTTTGTGTTTTATAAGGATCAATCCTGTTCCTTTTTTCAACAGGAAGATTCCTGAGCTCATAAGCTTTTTTTATGATGGATCCAAATATCGGCATCTATAATATCAAATAAAAATATTAGCAAAAATATAAAAAATTAATGTAATTTAGATTAAAATTTCAAGATGAAAAAAGCTTATACATTTTCTTTAAAAATAATTGCCCTGGTTATTGTATTGCTATTGCTTCTTTTCGGAGGATTTATGGTTTATATTAGTGTTAATGATTATTCTCCGCAGGAAATAGAAATCCTTGAAATTAAAGGCAACAACCGGGATTCAATAATAAAACAGAGAGAATTTACTTTAATGACATGGAATATTGGATATTGCGGGCTTGGAAAAGAAATGGATTTCTTTTATGAAGGTGGCAAACAGGTTCGACCCGACTTCAGTGAATATGTAAATTACAAGAAAGGAATATTGGATTTTATTTCAGATAACGACACAGTTGATTTTTGGCTCTTTCAGGAAGTTGATAAAAATTCTAAAAGAAGTTATTATACGGATCAGGAAAAATTGATTGTAGAGAAATTATGTAATTATGATTATGTTTTTGGGAAAAATTATGATGTAAAATTTGTTCCCGTGCCTATAACTTCACCAATGGGAAAAGTGGTTTCAGGTATAATGAATTTTTCTGCATTCAGGCCGGAACAATCTGTTAAATATGCTTATCCTGTTATTTCTTCGTGGCACGACAAATTATTTATGTTAGACAGGTGCTTTATTTTGATGTCTTTTAAACTATCTGAAGACAAAAACCTGATAATTATAAACACACATAATTCATATTATATTCGAGATGATTCTTTAAGATTATTAGAGCTCGATGTTTTAAAGAACAGGATTTTATCAGAATATGAATCAGGGAATTATGTGGTTGTGGGTGGTGATTGGAATAAACTGCCACCGGATTTTAATAAAGAAAATAATTTAATTAAAGAACCTATTCAAAATACAGT
>CAZREZ010000273.1:0-4560 GCA_964599115.1 uncultured Bacteroidales bacterium | reverse complement strand
ATATATAAGGAAATACATACTTGAATAAAATACGAGAAGCATAGTAAATTAATATAACTACAAATATAATTTTAAACAGGGTCATAAAATTGTATTCAGATATTAGCTTTTTAATCAACTAATTTGACTGCGAAGTTATTGTTTTTTTATGAAATTTGATAAAAGATTTTATGATTTTCAGTTTTATTGGGGCAAATAAAAAAGAAGGCAAACTGCTTTACCTTCTTTATTATAATACGATTAAAACCAACAATATTAATATTCGGAGTAACTAATGATTACATTTCATCAGAAACGCTTAGTTTTTTTCTGCCTTTTGCTCTTCTTGCATTAATAATTTTGCGTCCTTTTGCAGTTGACATTCTTTCTCTGAATCCGTGTTTGTTTTTTCTTTTTGTATTTGATGGTTGAAAAGTTCTCTTTGTTGACATTTTTTTATTTTTTTTTGGAGTGCAAAAGTATATATTTTTTTAGTTCCTGCAAAATATTTTTGTAAATAATTTTATTTTTTATGAATATTTTTCAGCGTCTCAACAAGAAAATCCCAGAATTTATCAACTGTCTTAATATTAACCATTTCATCAGGTGAATGAGGATTTCTGATTGTGGGACCAAAAGATATCATATCCCAGTTTGTATATACAGCACCCAAAATACCGCATTCCAAACCTGCATGAATAATTTTCACTTCAGGGATTTTTCCAAACATTTTATAATACACACTTTTCATTTCTTCTAAAATCGGGGAGTCAATATTTGGTTTCCATCCGGGGTAAGCACCTGAAAATTCAGGTTTTCCACCAACAGCTTTGAACACATCATAAAATTCCTTTGCAACTTTATCCCTGTCACCATCAATAGCACTTCTTTGTAAAGACGCAACTTCAATAATCCCGTTTTCTGATTTTATGATAGCCAGGTTTGTTGATGTTTCAATAACTTCAGGCATATCTTTATTTACGGCTATTACACCATTGGGGCAATTGTCAATTGCTTTAAACAAATTCTTTTGAGTTTCTTCATCAATCAAAAATTCAGGTATATCAGTTTTTTGAATCTTAATACTAAATCCCGGGTCAATTTCTTTTAATGATTCTTTGATTTTTTCAGCATATTCTGCAACAAATTCTTCAAAATCTTTTTTGTTTGAATCAGGAACTACAACCCTTGCAAATGCTTCTCTTGGAATTGCATTTCTGAGGCTTCCGGCATCAATTGATGCTAATCTCAAACCAAATTTTTCAAATGATTCAAGTAATAATTTATTAATTATCAAACATGCATTACCTCTACCCAAATGTATGTCAAGTCCTGAATGACCTCCTTTTAAACCGGCAACATCGATTTTATATGCAGTTATATCAGCAGGCACTGATTTTTCTTCATAATTAAATTTAACAATAGTGTCAACACCGCCTGCGCATCCGATATATAATTCACCTTCATCTTCCGAATCAAGGTTTATAAGTATATCGCCATCAAGCCAGCCGGGTTTTATTCCGTTAGCACCTGTCATACCTGTTTCTTCGTCAGTAGTAAGTAAAACTTCAACCGGTCCATGATGTATATCGTTTGATTCCAGAATTGCCAAAGCAGCTGAAGCACCAATTCCATTATCAGAACCAAGTGTGGTTCCCTTTGCTTTTACCCAATCGCCATCAATATAAGCTTGAATAGGATCATTATCAAAATCATGTTCCACATCACTGTTTTTTTGCGGAACCATATCAAGATGTGCCTGCAAAACAACTGTTTGCCTTTCTTCCATGCCTTTGGTAGCAGGTTTCTTAATAATTACATTTCCAATTTCATCAATTTTTGTTTCAAGACTAAGGTCTTCGCCGAATTTCTTAGCAAATGCCTGTATTCTGTCTTCATTTTTTGATGGTCTCGGAACATTACACATGTCTTTAAAAATCCTCCATAATGCGGCAGGTTTTAATTCTATGATATCTTTACTCATTATTTTTTCTCCTATTTATTTGATTAGATTATTTTATTCAATATTAGCTTGCATTTCGGCTTCCTTTACTTGTATGGGTTTTTCTCCTGAAGGTAATTCAAGTCCGTAACCTTGTTTCTTGTCTGCTTTCTTAAGTAAGAATGCTAAGAATAACGCTAATACACCCAAGCCAACAAGCATTAGGATTGGAGTTGTGTAGTTAAAAGCCGGTATTTCATGAGTAACCTGCTGCATTTCCAGCAATTTCTCACTTATCTGTAATTTCGTTAATCCCTGTGTTTCAAGACCTTGCCTTACTGACTCGATTTTATCTACAACCTCAGGATTTGATTTATCAAGCACCCAACCAATGCCTTTAAAGAAGATATTCAATCCCCAATTCTGGATCGTAAACATAGCGGCGTAAGCTGTTCCTAATCTGTTTTCTGCAACAATTTTAGCGACTGAAGGCCACATTGCTGCCGGAACAAGAGAAAATGCAATACCAAGAGATAAAAGTCCAAGATAACCAAGAATAATATTATCGAATATAGAAAGTGTAAGATGAGCAAATATCAAAAGCAAAGAACCCAAGATCATTAATGAGGCCGCCTTACCCTTAGTATCAACTATTTTTCCAAAAATTGGAGTAAAAAGAATTGAACCTAATGGAATCAAACTTGCCGTTTTTGGACCATTTTGAAGCCATAATGAGAATATATCTGATAATGAATATATAAACGCACCGAATAAGATCAGAATAATAACTACAGATAAAATTTTTCCGGTATTTTTCTTAATATAAGAAGGTATCAATGTAACAGCAAGCGCAAAAATGAACAGAGCTATATAAATTGATGCATTTCCAAGAGCAGGATCACCAAATAATGTAATTACTGCCCTGTCAGGTAAATCATAAGTGAAGCCATACTTATTTATCAAGAGGTCTGGTGCATATTGCATGAATGGAAATACTGCAGAATAGAATGTTACACAGAGTAATGCGATAAAAAGAAAAGATCTGTTTGTTATCAGTTTAACAAGATCAGACAATTTGAAGGGCTCATCTTTTTCCTGAGCACCCTGTCCTTTCATCTGCCTGTCAAGTTTTACATCAAACATAATGTAAATCAAAAACATTATCATTCCTATTCCAATTAATGTTGCTGCGAAATTAACAGCAGGGGATACAACTCCTCCTCCAATATCAATTGATAAAGCCTGACCAAGTGTTGAGCCTAACCTTCCAAATCCCATATTTATAGCCATTGCTAATGCAAGCTCATATCCTTTAAACCATTTTACTATGGTTCTCATTGCTATAACACAAACAATTTCCAACCCGGATCCAAACAATAAACGACCTATCATCATTGTCCACATTTGTCCATCTATGTTATCCGAGAATGTTCCTGCTGCACCAAAAGCAGTTAAAGCTGCTCCAACAGCGGCTAATAAACCAAATACAATACCGGTTCTCCTTATACCCCATCTATCAAGGATTATACCTCCAATAATGATCATTCCAAAAACATTCGCCCAGGTTGTCCATTGAATCAGAGTACCAAACTGGCTGCTTGTAATACCCATTTCTGTGATCATCAATGGTTTTATTCCTGAAAAGAAATCCTGAAACCAATATGTGCTAAATGTTAATCCACTTATTAAGATTAGAACTAACCATCTTATTGCCGCAGAATTTTTTAAAGTTCTTTTAATTGTTTCCATAATATATATTAATATCTTTATAAAAATTATTTTTAAGCCGGCTAAGATACACAAAATCCGTAAACAGAAAATAATTATTATATGCATTAATTCATATAAAACCCAAAATATCTTTTAAACAATGAGTTAGAAGAATGCTGTTAATAAATATGGATAAGTTTTTTTGTGTTAAAAAAATCTTCTTTAAAATAATCTGCCAAATTATATAATTCATATTTCCTGTTAACTTGTTTTAATTCATCATTAAAATCACCACCTTTTAAATAAAGAATCCCATTGGAGATTTCGTTAAATGACTTTTTATGGAATTTATAACCTGACAATCTTATAAAATCATGTAGGTTAGTTACTGCACGACTGACAATAAAATCAAAGCTTTGCTTAACATTTTCAACACGTATTTGTTCTGCTATTAAATTTTCTAATCCGAGAGCTTTTGAAATTTCTTTAACTACCTTTATTTTTTTCCTAATTGAATCCACAAGATAAAATTTCGCTTCCGGAAACATAATTGCAAGTGGGATACCCGGAAATCCACCGCCGGTACCCACATCTATAATTTCAGTAGATGCTTTGAACCGTACTACTTTTGCTATACTCAGTGAATGTAACACATGCCTTTCATATAATTGGTCAATATCTTTACGTGAAATTACATTGACCATTGAATTCCAATCATGATACAGCTTATATAAGCTTTCAAATTGCTGTTGCTGTGTAACGGAAATATCAGGAAAGTATTTTAGAATTTTCTCCATTTATAAATTTTGAGGTAAAATTAGAGATTTTTAAAACAATATGATCAAATGACTGAAACTGTTTTGGTCATTGTCCTGAGTACTCAGCGATTTTTTAAGTATAATTTAGTTTAGTAATTCCTTTATTTAAAT
>CAZREZ010000272.1:0-4563 GCA_964599115.1 uncultured Bacteroidales bacterium | reverse complement strand
TTATTTCAAAAACTATTTTTTCTCAAATTATTTTTGGAGAGCAACAACTTATTACGCATACTGCTGATGATGCACGTTCTGTTTTTGCTATTGATTTGGACGATGACGGAGATAATGATGTTCTTTCGGCATCACATGCTGATGATAAAATAGCATGGTATAAGAACGATGGCAACGGAAATTTTGGAGTCCAGCAGGTTATTACAACTAATGCCGATGGTGCTTGTTCTGTTTATGCCATAGATTTAGATGGCGATGGAGATAATGATGTGCTTTCAGCTTCTTCCGGTGATAATAAAATATCATGGTATGAAAATAATGGTAAAGAAAATTTCGGCGTCCAGCAGGTTATTACTACTAATACAAATGGTGCTTGTTCTGTATTTGCCATAGATATTGATGGCGACGGAGATAATGACGTGCTATCGGCTTCTTCTAATGATGATAAAATTGCCTGGTATGAGAATGATGGTAACGGGAATTTTGGTGTTCAGCAGATTATTACAATTATTGCCGATAAAGCATCATCTGTTTATGCTATAGATTTAGACGGTGATGGGGATAATGATGTGCTTTCAGCTTCTGCTAATGATGACAAAATAGCATGGTATGAAAATGATGGTAATGGAAATTTTCGTGACCAGCAGGTTATTACAATTATTGCCAGTAAGGCTAGTACTGTATTTGCAATAGATTTGGATGGCGATGGGGATAATGATGTTCTTTCGGCTTCTTCCGGTGATGACAAAATAGCATGGTATGAGAATGATGGTATCGGAAATTTCGGTGCTCAGAAGGTTATTACAATTAATGCCTATGGTGCCTATTCTGTTTATTCCATAGATTTGGATGGTGATGGTGATAATGATGTACTATCGGCTTCTTCCCTTAATGATAAAATTGAATGGTACAAAAATAATGGTAACGGAAATTTTAGTATTCAGCAAGTTATTTATACTAATGTTGATTGTGTACATTGTGTTTTTGCAATAGATTTGGATGGTGATGGAGATAATGATGTGCTTTCAGCCTCTCGTGCTGATGATAAAATAGCATGGTATGAAAATGATGGTAATGGAATTTTTGGAGTTCAGCAGGATATTACAACCAATGCAGATGGTTCCATTTCTGTTTTTGCAATAGATTTGGATGGTGATGGTGATAATGATGTACTATCGGCTTCTTCCCTTGGTGATAAAATTGAATGGTATGAGAATAATGGTAACGGAAATTTTGGTATTCAGCAAGTTATTTATACTAATGTTGATTGTGTGCATTATGTTTTTGCAATAGATTTGGATGGTGATGGAGATAATGATGTGCTTTCAGCCTCTCGTGCTGATGATAAAATAGCATGGTATGAAAATGATGGTAATGGAATTTTTGGAGTTCAGCAGGATATTACAACCAATGCAGATGGTTCCATTTCTGTTTATGCTATAGATCTGGATGGTGATGGAGATAATGATGTGCTTTCAGCTTCTTGTAAAGATGATAAAATTGCCTGGTATGAAAACGATGGTAAGGGAAATTTCCACCCTCAACATGTTATTACAACTAATGCCAATTATGCTTCGTGTGTTTATGCTATAGATTTAGATGGCGATGGAGATAATGATGTGCTTTCGGCTTCTGCTTTTGATTCTAAAATAGCATGGTATGAGAATAATGGTAACGGACAATTCGGGGCTCAGCAAATTATTACAACTAATGTAAATTACCCTACGTCCGTTTATGCTATAGATTTAGACGATGATGGAGATAATGATGTGCTTTCGGCATCACGTGATGATGATAAAATAGCATGGTACGAGAATGATGGTAACGGGAATTTTATAGTCCAGCAGGTTATTACAACTAATGCTGATGGTGCCTTTTCTGTTTTTTCCATAGATTTAGATGGCGATGGAGATAATGATGTGCTTTCAGCTTCTTCCTATGATAATAAAATTGCATGGTATAAGAATAATGGTAACGGAAATTTTGATAGTCAGCAGGTTATTACAACTAATGCCAATATTGCCAAATCAGTTTTTGCTATAGATTTGGACAGCGATGGAAATAATGATGTGCTTTCAGCTTCTGAATATGATAATAAAATAGCAATCTATAGAAACAATGGTAATGGAAATTTTAGCGATGAGCAAGAAATTACATCAAATGCCATTGGTGCACAATATGTTTATGCAATAGATTTGGACGAAGATGGAGATAATGATGTGCTTTCGGCTTCTTTTACTGATAATAAAATAGCAAGCTATGAAAACGATGGTAAGAATTTCGGAGCACAGCAAATTATTACAACTAATGCTAATTTTGCAATATCTGTTTATGCCATAGATTTAGACGGTGATGGGGATAATGATGTCATTTCGGCTTCTGTATATAATAATAAAATTGCCTGGTATGAAAATGTAACATCGTCAGTGAATATTAAGGATTTAGTTGAAGACAATAATATTGCAATTTTTCCTAATCCGGCAAGAAAAACAGTGAATGTATCTTATGATTATGATTTTATTCTTGAAATTTGTGACTTATCAGGAAAAGCTTTAATTTATACAACTAAAAATACTATTGATATATCAAAATTATCTAAAGGAATTTATATCGTATTAATAAAAAACAAAAAAGGTATTTTGCAGAAAACAAATAAGTTGGTAGTTGATTAAAACACACAGATAAATACCGGTAAGTATTTCACAAACACCCTCAAATTGACTGAAATTAATGGATATTAAAAAAAGTTAACCTGCAGCAATCTATCTCTGCGTCTCTGCATCTCTGCGTTTAATTTTTTTAAACCATAAAATCACTTTCATGTTAGCTTTGCTTTAATATCAACAAGTGCAGCATTAGTACCAAAAACATTTATTATATCACCAATCCTCAGATAAGTATCTCCATGCGGAATATACATGCTGGTTCCACGCCTGATAAGCATTAAAGTCCCGTCTTTATGAAATGGGATTTCTTTAATCTGTAAACCGTCAATATCCTTGTTTGTTACTGCAATTTCTTCAACCGTAAAATTTTCAAAGGTCTCAACAAGAGAATGATATATAGTTGGCCTTACAATCAAATTTTCAATAGTTGTTGCAATTACTCTTGTAGCATCAAGAATTTCAACTTCAAGGCGTCGTAATGCTTGTTCAATAATTGAATTTCCGGATTTTGATATGATTTTTTCATGATTGAACTCACGCCTCAACAATTCGCAAATCTTAACATTTTTTTCATTTGAACCGGTAAGAACAACTATATAGTTTGATGGAGATAATTTCAAACGCTCATAAACCAAGCTATCTGTTCCATCACCTAAAAATGTTTGAAATCCTTTTAAATGAAGTTCGTTATATCTTTTTTTATTTTTTTCTACAATAACTGCTGATTTACCGTGCATTTTTAATCTTCTTGCCAAAAGAACTCCAGTGCTGCTTCCACCGACAATAATCGTTTTATCACCTATAAAAATACTTTTCGGATTAAGATAATTATAAATAATTGGCGAAATAAAACAGCTTACTACTGCCATTATAATAAAACAAGCATTAATTCCGGGGCTGATTATTCCTAATTCCAGACCAATAGTTGAAGCAGCAATTATCAAGCTTAATCTTGAAGCCATTAAAAAACCTCCTGAAATTGCTTTTTTAAAACCGAACAAACGCGACCAAAGCAGAGACGGAATAACTTTTACGGCAAATAAAGTGATTGTCAGAAAACCCAAAAAAATAAAAAGCGAATCATCTAATTCACGCAAAGCTTCAGGATTGAAATTAGCGCCAACCATAATAAAAAATATGGGAATAAAAAAGCCAAAACCCATGCCGTCCAATTTAATAATCAACAATGAACGGTCTTTGTGTAGAAAAATTGAAAGAAGTAAACCACCGAGAAATGCACCAAGTAAAATTACCTCCTTGCCTATAAACTGGGCAAGAACAACAAAAATAAGTATTAGCAAAATTGTACCCCTTATATTAATTTGAGAAGCAGCATGCGATAACTGATAAGATAATTTTCTATAAACAGAAACCTTTGTAAGCTTAACGCCAACCCTGTAAAAAATAAAAAATACAAATAATAATGCCAGTATTAGCAAAAGTTCAATTTTAAAACCTTTACTAAGAATAAAAGCAGTAATTGTAAACAAAACAATACTAAATATGTCGGCAACAGCAGCTGCAAGAATCATCATCTGCCCGAAACGGCTGCCGATTTCACCACGGTTCTTCAACACAGGAAATATTATTCCCACCGAAGTTGTAACCATAACTAAAGCAAAATACCAAATATTATTAATTTCAACAATCCCTGATAATAATGAAGCTCCAAAATATGATAATACCATAGTAATAAAAAAAATTAATACCCCAACAAGTAAAGGATTTTTCAGAAGCAGGGCATAAGTAATTCTTCTTCTCGGCATTGATGCAAGAATCTGGTCAACATCTATTTCAAGTCCGCTTAAAAACATTAAAAAAATAAATCCTGTTAAAGCTAAAAAATCAAGTATTTGAAGATTGCTATCAGAGAATGAAGCTAAAAAGAACTTTCCAA
>CAZREZ010000271.1:0-4564 GCA_964599115.1 uncultured Bacteroidales bacterium | reverse complement strand
GGATTTAAATTTATTGATTATGATAATGATGTGATTCAAGCTAAGAATAAAGCAGCAGTATATTTATATGCACATGCACAAATGTTACTAAAAAAAGAAGATAAGCAGAGTGCACGACAAGCTTATGATGAATTAATAAAAGTAACCCAATTATATAGCGATTATAAAGATGTTGATGTTTTGCTTAGGAGGGCATTGGTTTTGGGGACAAATTATGTGTTATTTAAAATGCAGAACAAATCAGGTATCCCATTACCTCCGTCTTTTGAAAATGAACTTATGAGTTTTAGTTTAGTTGATTTAGACCGAAGGTTTTTAAATTATGATACAAAAGAAGTTCAGGGTCGTAATTATGATTATACAATACTGACAAATATAGGCATGATAGATGTTTCGCCCGAACAGCTTGACAGAAATCATTTTACCGAATCAAAGAAGATTCATGATGGATGGAAATATAAATATGATAAAAACGGGAAAATTGTTAAAGACAGTACGGGAAAAGCTATCAAAATTCCCAAATATAAAATAATTGAATGTCATATTTCTGAAATACATCAGCGTAAAACAGCTACAATATCAGGAAGTGTTGATTATATTAATAATCATACTTCACAACTAATAAATAAAACACCTGTTTCTGCTACTTCGGTTTTTGAGCATCATTCGGCTATCTTTAATGGAAATTTGGATGCTTGTACACCTCAAACACTTTTAATGCTTAATACCACTTCTGTTCCTTTTCCTTCTGATGCAGCCATGATTTTAGATGCAGGCGAAAAACTTAAATCAACAATAAAAGATATTATCTGGGATGATGATTATTTGGTTGATTGAGATTGAAATGAGATTTGTTGAAATTAATTGAAATATAAGAATAGCACCACAATTCATTGTGGTGTTCAATAATTATGAATCAAATAAAAATTCAAAAAATTCTTTTTATTGACTCCGCTCATCCTGTATTAATGGATGATTTTACTGATATGGGCTTTAGATGTGATTATTTTCCGGAATATAAAAAAGAAGATTATGAAAAAATAATTCATGAATATTTCGGAGTAATTATCAGGAGTAAAATAAAATTGGATAAACAGATTCTTGAAAAAGCCAGTCAGTTAAAATTTATCGGAAGGGTAGGAGCAGGTTTGGAAAACATTGATGTTGAATTTGCTGAAAAAAAAGGAATTAAATGTTTTAATTCACCGGAAGGTAGCAGGGATGCAGTAGGAGAACATGCCTTAGGAATGATTTTATCATTATTAAATAATCTGAACAGGGCTGACAAAGAAGTAAGGCAGGGAAAATGGAACAGGGAAGAAAACAGGGGGACAGAAATTAAAAACAAAACAATCGGCATTATCGGCCATGGAAATATGGGTAGTGCATTTTCTGAAAAAATAAGCGGTTTTGGCGCAAAGGTTATTGCTTATGATAAATATAAATTTGATTATTCAGATAAGTTTGTTATTGAAACTGATTTAGAAACAATATTTAACGAAACAGATATTTTAAGCCTTCATGTTCCTCTCACAGAAGAAACAACTTATATGGCTGATGATGGATTTATTAATAAATTCAAAAAAGATATTTACCTGATAAATACTTCACGTGGGAAGGTTGTGAAAACAGAGGATGTAGCTAAGAATATCAAATTAGGTAAAATTAAAGGTGCTGCTTTGGATGTGCTTGAATACGAAGATTTA
Organism: uncultured Bacteroidales bacterium; assembly: GCA_964599115.1. Lineage (GTDB taxonomy): Bacteria > Bacteroidota > Bacteroidia > Bacteroidales > JADFUO01 > JADFUO01. The sequence continues at coordinate 2,858 of CAZREZ010000271.1, read as the reverse complement.
TCTTACGAAAATTTGGATAAAAATAATTTTACGGAAGCCTTTAAATTTCTTGTAAATTCAGATAAAGTTATCTTATCTCCTCATATTGCCGGCTGGACTCTTGAATCAAAATATAAGCTGGCAAAGGTTTTGGTGGATAAAATAAAGAAAGGAATAGAGTTTTAATCAATTAGTGTTCGTCCATAAAGTCAAACAAATTTTGAATTAAAGCACTAAATAACAAAAAAAATAACAAATAAATTCGAAATATCAATGATTAAATGTTCAAAACAGCTTTGAATATTGATATTTCGGTCATTGAGATTTATTTGTATTTTGGTGCTTGTCATTTGTTATTTTTTAAAAAAGTTCTAAATGCTTAGTTTACAAACAGAGACTTATTCATCATTTTTAGTAATAATAACTTACATAATATAAATAATTATGAAAATATCCATAAACTTCATATCTTTGAAAACTTATTTAATAAGTACAAATGGCAAAAATTTTAGTCATAGACGACGAAAAAAGTATTCGTAGCACACTCCGTGAGATCCTTGAATATGAAAAATACAAAGTTGATGATGCAATTGATGGAATTGAAGGACTGGAACTGATAAATAAAAACGAATATGATGTTATTTTATGTGACATTAAAATGCCACAGATGGATGGTATTGAAGTTCTGGAAAATATACTGAAAAGCCATGACACACCTGTTATTATGATTTCAGGGCACGGAAATATTGACACAGCTGTTGAAGCAATAAAAAAAGGTGCCTTTGATTATATCTCCAAACCGCTTGATTTGAACCGGCTTTTAATCACCATCCGCAATGCGATGGACAAATCAAGACTTATCACAGAAACCAAAGTACTAAAAAAGCAGGTAAGCAAAACTTATGAAATGGTTGGCGAATCACCTGCTATGGTTCAAATAAAGGAAATGATTGAAAAGGTTGCCCCAACTACTGCAAGAGTTTTAATTACCGGAGAAAACGGAACTGGAAAAGAATTAGTTGCCCGCTGGCTGCATGAAAAAAGTAACAGGACAAAATCTCCTTTCGTAGAAGTGAATTGTGCAGCTATCCCGTCCGAACTAATTGAAAGTAAATTATTCGGTCATGAAAAAGGCTCATTTACTTCGGCAATCAAACAACGTAAGGGAGATTTTGAGTTGGCACACGGCGGCACACTCTTTCTTGACGAAATCTGTGATATGAGCCTTTCTGCTCAGGCTAAAGTTCTTAGAGCCTTGCAGGAAAACAAGATCATGCGGGTTGGAGGCGAAAAAGAAATTCCGGTTGATGTAAGAATCATTACTGCCACAAATAAAGATATAAAAAAAGAAATTGAAAATAACAAATTCAGGGAAGATCTGTATCATCGCTTAAGTGTTATTCTTATCAATGTTCCACCGCTCAGCGAACGCAAGGAGGATATACCGCTTCTGGCTGATCATTTTATAAATGAGATATGTGTAAGTCAGGGTAAACCACCCTTAACATTTACCGATGATGCTATTTCAGAATTACAAAATATTACGTGGACAGGAAATATCCGCGAATTAAGAAATGTTATTGAACGACTTTCTATTTTATGCGATATAACAATTACAGGCAATGATGTTAAAATGTTTGCCCGGCCACTTTTTAATTTGAGTAAATCGTAATGCGTAATCCCTATTTAGGGCTTGTCTTTAAAGTCAAAGATTTACATAAAATGAAGCACCAAATAACAAAAAACAAATGACAAAACTTGTCCTTATGGATAAATTCCAAATTTCAATATTTAAATTCCAAACAAAAGAGATAAGCATTTTGATTATTGGGTTTTGTGTTTTGGATATTATTTGTTTTTTGTGATTTGTTTTTTGTGATTTAATCTGAAACTTAAAATTACTCAAAAACCATAATCATCAGACATACAACCCAATGCACTGTAGCTGTCATTAGTAGCGAAGACAAGAGAAGTAATTCGTAATCCCTAACTTATAGTCTTAAATTTTAAATCCTGTCATTTTTTTATCTTTTTATTAAAAATTTTGTATCTTTGCACCCCCTTTAAAACAGGGGTACGATTTTTGATATATTACATTAATCATGGGGCTGACCGGATTTGACAGCAAGGAAGTGATAATGTAAGCATGCCGAGCGTTGAGAATATGGCTCGTCCCGAAAGGGTACCAATGGTAAAAAACTAATTCTCAAAAGCCAATAAATGGCGATAACTATAATTACGCGTTAGCAGCTTAGTCAAAAGATTAAGTTACTGACTGTTTCCCGGGAAACCTTTCTCAACGGTGTCCCGTACGAAGCATCATAAAAGTTGAGATAGTTCCGTTAAAGTCTTGGTAACGTAATGAAATTTTAGAGAATACGGATTTGATTGGTGTTCCTTTCACCTGTTAAATCCCGACAATCAACTAAAGGATAAGCATGTAGAAAGCACTTTTGCTGCTTGTTTGGACCGGGGTTCGAATCCCCGCAGCTCCACATAGAAATGCCATGAATCAGGTTTCAAGAATTGTTATTAAAATCTTTTCGATAATATTACAAGACTTTCTTTAATTCTTAATTCTTAATTCTTAAATCTTAATTCTTAATTCTTAACCCCACATGGTTCCGTAGTTCAAATGGATAGAATATCAGATTCCGGTTCTGAAGGTTGGGGGTTCAAGTCCCCCCGGAATCACTAAATAGAGCCTGTCCATATAGTCAATTATGTTGATAAAATTTTAGATTTATGATTTTAGATTTATGATTTATGATTTATATATTTAATAAAAGTATTATATTTGTGAAAAATAAAGAACAATCCTGAGACTTCAGAACTAATTATTGAACATTATGGTAGATTATAAAAAGATAATAACAATA